>DAHVRG010000139.1 GCA_027322565.1 Georgenia sp. | reverse complement strand
TAGGCCTTGTGCTCGGCGGGCGGGTCGACGTGGACGACGAGCTCGACGTCGTCCACGTGGATCCCGCGGGCCGCGATGTCGGTGGCCACGAGCACCCGGACGGCGCCGGAGGAGAACGCGGCGAGGTTCCGCTCGCGGGCCGGCTGGGTGAGGTTGCCGTGGAGGTCGACGGCGGGGATCCCGGCCGTCGTCAGCTGCTTGGCCAGGCGCTTGGCCTGGTGCTTGGTGCGGGTGAAGAGCAGCCGCTTGGACGCACCGGCGGCGAGCTCCTGGACGACGCGCTTCTTGTCCTCGGCCCCCGAGACGGCGAGCACGTGGTGCGTCATCGCCGCGACGGGCGACTCCGCGCTGTCGACGGCGTGGTGCAGCGGCCGGTCGAGGTAGCGCTTGACGAGGACGTCGACCCCGTTGTCAAGCGTCGCGGAGAAGAGCATCCGCTGGCCGGTGCTCGGGGTCCGGTCCATGATGCGCCTGACGCCCGGCAGGAAGCCGAGGTCGGCCATGTGGTCGGCCTCGTCGAGGACGGTGACCTCGACGTCGTCGAGGGTGAGCACACCCTGGCCGAGAAGGTCCTCCAGGCGGCCGGGGCAGGCGATGACGATGTCGACACCGGCGCGCAGGGCGCTGACCTGCCGACCCTGGCTGACGCCGCCGAAGATCGTCGTCGTCGTCATCCCGAGCGAGCGGGCGAGCGGGGCGACGACGGCGTCGACCTGGTTGGCGAGCTCACGCGTCGGGACGAGGACGAGGCCGCGCGGACGGTTGGGCACCCGCCGCCGGCCGGCGAGCCGGGTGACAAGAGGAAGGGAGAAGGCGAGCGTCTTGCCGGAGCCGGTGCGGCCGCGGCCGAGCACGTCCCGGCCGCGCAGGGTGTCCGGCAGCGTGGCCGCCTGGATGGGGAAGGGGGTGGTGATGCCGGTGTCGGTCAGGTGCCGGACGACGGCGTCAGGAAGGTCGAACGAAGCGAAGGAGGTCAAGGTGGCCTTTCGGGCGTGATGAAGGGTCGGAGTTCGCCGTACAGGAACCGGCAGCGGTTGCTGCACTCGAACTCGACGACGCCGGGCTCGCCGAACGCGGGCCCACGCCGACGACCCTACCGTGTGCGGCGACGTCGTGCGGGACCGGTGGGCCACCTCACCGTGCGACGCGGTCGCCGGACGGGTCTGGCCGGCCGCCCGCGGGCTCGGGGTAGCGTCCCCGGCGTGACCCGTCTACCACGTGCCCTTGCGGTCCTTGCCCTCGCCGTGGCCGCGCTGCTGCTCCCCTCTGCCGCCACCGCGGCGAGCAACGACGTCATCCGCCGCCTCGACATCGCGATCGACATCCGGCCCGACGGGACGCTGGAGGTGACCGAGACCTACGACTGGGACTTCGGCTCGCGCCGCGGGCTGGGCCTGACGCGAGTGCTCGACGCACGTTTCGACTACCCGCCCCAGCCGGACCAGGTCCGCGTCTACGAGTACGGGAACTTCGCCGCGTCCAGCCCGAGCGGGGCGCCGGCCGGGGTGTGGACCCGCGACGAGGGCGCGCGGGTGCGCGTCGACGTCGGTGCCCCGGACGGCTCGGACGACCGGCGCACCGGCCGCCAGACCTACGTGCTGCGGTACACCGTCGACGGCGCGCTCAACGCGATCCGCAACGACCCCGACGTCCCGGACCAGGACGAGCTCTACTGGAACGCCACCGGCCACGACTGGGACATCCCGATCGAGCACGTCACCGTCACCGTCACCGGCCCCGCCGACGTCGTCGACCACGCCTGCTACGCCGGCCGCCACGGCTCGACCGCCGAGTGCGACACCCTCGACGCCGCGGGCGGGCAGGTGAGCGCGGCGAGCGGCCGGCTCCCGGCCGGCTCGGGCGTCACCATCATGGCCGCCTTCCCTGCCGGCACCTTCGGTGACATCTCCCCCATCCTTCGCGACGCCCCCTCCTCCACCTCCCCGTTCGACCGGCCCGACGAGCGCTATACCGCCACCGCCGCCGCTGCGGACTTCATCTGGAGCAACGCCGCGTGGGTCGGCCCCCTCCTGCTCGCGCTGCCGGTGGCCTACGGCGTCCGGCGCGTGCGCCAGGGCCGCGACCTCCAGTTCGCGGACCTCCCGCCCGGGGTGCTGCCGCCGCCGGGGAGCACACCGCGGGTCGCCCGGGTCACGGGCAAGCCGGCCGTCGCCGTGCGCTTCACCCCACCGGACCGGCTGCGCCCCGGTGAGGTGGGGGCACTCGACGACAAGCGCGCGTCCACCAAGCACATCTCCGCGACGCTCGTCGACCTCGCCGTCCGCGGGCACCTCCGGATCCACGAGTCCGAGACCACCACCGTCTTCGGCCGACCGAAGGACTGGCTCCTCGTGGCGACCCCCCAGGAGGCGACCGGTGGTTCGCTGCGCGACTACGAACAGACGCTGCTCGGGGCGCTGTTCGGGGGCCGGCGGCAGGTCTGGCTCTCGCAGCTGCGCAACCGGTTCCACCACACCATGCGGGTCGCGCGCCGCCAGCTGGGTGCGGGGTTGACACAGCTGTTCTCCCGGCCGCTGTCGGGCGGCGTCTCCACCCGGGTCTTCTTCCCGCTGGTCTTCGGCATCATCATCTTCGTCAGCTACTTCACCAGCTCGACCGGCGCCTCGACGCCCCTGTCGACCGTGTTCCTCTTCCTCGTCCTCCTCGCGCTCACCGGCGCCTTCGTCCTCGCCGCCGCGGTGACCAGCCGGGCCTCCCGGCAGCGCACCCCGCTGGGCCGGGCGCTGCACGAGCAGTCCCGGGGGTTCGAGCGCTACCTGTCCACCGCCGAGGCCGAGCAGCTGCGCTTCGAGGAGGGGGCAGACATCTTCTCCCGCTACCTCCCGTACGCGATCGTCTATGACGTCGCCGACCGGTGGACGGAGATCTTCGCCCAGCTCGAGGCCCAGGGCGGCCCGGTGCATCGGCCCACGTGGTACGTCGGCACCCGAGCCTTCCACAGCGGCTCGTTCCGTGACCTCGGGCGCGCAGTGTCGAGCTTCGCCTCGACCGCCGGCAGCACGATGTCCTCGACGCCGGGTTCCTCGGGCAGCTCGGGCTCCCGGAGTGGTGGTGGCGGCTTCTCCGGCGGGGGAGGTGGCGGCGGCGGAGGCGGCGGCCGCTGAACCCCGTGCGCCGGCTCGCCCTGGGCCTGCCATATGCGTCGCGGGGCGCGATAACGTTGCGGGGCGTGTACCGACTGTCCCGCGCCCTCACCGCCCTCGTGCTGGCCTTCGCCCCGCTGCTCCTGCTGCCCTCCTCCGCCGCCGCGGCGAGCACAGACGTCATCGACCGGCTGGACATCGCGATCGACATCCGGCCGGAGGGCACCCTCGAGGTCACCGAGACGTACCACTGGAACTTCGGCAGCCGGGAGGGTCTGGGGCTCACCCGCCGCCTCGACGCACGCTTCGACTACCCGCCCGAGCCGGGCACGGACCGCATCTACCGCTACCGCGGCTTCTCCGCCGCCAGCCCGAGCGGCGCCCCGGCCGGGGTGTGGGTGTACGACGACGGCGCCCAGGTGCGCGTCGACGTCGGCGCTCCCGACGGCTCGGACGACCGGCGCACCGGGCAGCAGGTCTACCAGCTGAGTTACACCGTCGACGGCGCCCTCAACGCCATCCGCAACCACCCGAACGTCCCGGACCAGGACGAGCTCTACTGGAACGCCACCGGCCACGACTGGGAGGTCCCCATCGCGGAGGCGACCGTCACGGTGACCGGCCCCGTCGACGTCGTCGACCACGCCTGCTACCGGGGCGAGCACGGCTCGACGGCCGGGTGCGACACGCTCTCCGCCGACGGCAGCCGCGTGGTCGCGAGCGGACGCGACCTGCCGCCCGGGTCCGGGCTGACGGTCATGGCGGCCTTCCCACCGGGTACCTTCACGCGGACCGCTCCCATCCTCGAGGAGAAGCAGACCTCCCCCTTCAGCGACGAGGACGAGAGCTGGACCGCGACCACCGCGGACTTCGTCTGGCGCCACTGGTTCTGGCTCACGCCGCTGGGACTGGCCGTGCCGGTCCTGTTCGGCCGGTGGCGGGTACGCCGCGGTCGGGACCTCCACTACGTCGGGCTGACCCCGGGCCTGCTGCCCGCGCCGGGGTCCACGGTCCAGGTCGCGCAGCTGCGCAGCGAGCCGCCCGTCGCGGTGCGCTTCACGCCGCCGGACCACCTGCGCCCGGCCGAGGTTGGCGCCCTGGACGAGAAGGAGGTCGCGGACAAGCACGTCACCGCCACGGTCATCGACCTCGCGGTGCGGGGGTACCTGCGCATCCACGAGGCCCGGACCGGGCGCGACGGCCGCCCGGACGACTGGCTGTTCGTCGCCACCCCCGAGAACGCCCCGCACGACCGGCTCACCCGGTACGAGCAGACGCTGCTGGCCGGGATGTTCCCCGGCCGCCGCCAGGTGAAGCTCTCCGAGCTGCGCAACCACTTCTACCGGACGACGCGCGCCGCCCGGCGCGAGCTCGAGGACACGGTCGACCGGCGCCGGCTCTTCACCCAGCCGCTCAAGCCGTCGCGGGCATACCGGGTGGGCCGCGTGATGTTCACCCTGCTCCTGCTCCTCGGCTTCCCGATGCTCTTCGGGATGACGCTGAACACCCTGCCGGACTCGGCGAACTTCCTCCTGCTCATCGCCGTCGGGTTCTTCGTCGCGTTCGGGGTCGCCGTGGCGTGGACGGCGAAGACCCGCTGGCGGCGCACCCCAGCGGGCCGGGCCTACCACGAGCAGTCCCGCGGGTTCGAGCGCTACCTCACGACGGCGGAGGCGCACCAGCTGCGCTTCGAGGAGGGGCAGGACATCTTCTCCCGCTATCTGCCGTACGCCATCGTCTATGGGGTCGCCGAGCGCTGGGCCGCGATCTTCGCCGAGCTCGAGGCGCAGGGTGTCCATGTCCAGCGACCGACGTGGTACGTCGGCACGGCGACCTTCGGCGGCGGCAGCTTCACCGACCTCGGGCGGGCGCTGTCGGGGTTCACCACGTCGGCGAGCAGCTCGCTGTCCGCCACACCGGGCTCCTCCGGCGGATCCGGGTCGAGCAGCGGCGGGGGCGGGTTCTCCGGCGGCGGCGGGGGCGGCGGAGGCGGCGGTGGCCGCTGAGCGGGCGGCGCGTCCCCCCGCGGCTGCTCCGCTCACCCGCGCCGTCCGGGTGCTCGCCGTCGCAGGCCTCGCGCTGGCCGCCGTCCTCCTGCTCCCGCTCCCTGCGTCCGCAGCGGACTCCGACGTCATCCGCAAGCTGTCGATCCGGATCGACGTCCGGCCGGACGGCACGCTGGCGGTCACCGAGACCTACCACTGGGACTTCGGCGCCCGGCACGGCCTCGGCCTCACCCGGGTGCTCGACTCCCGGTTCGACCATGAGCCGGACCGGTCCAAGGTGCGGGTCTACGAGTACGGCGACTTCGCGGCGGCGAGCCCGACGGGTGCGCCCACGGGTGTCTGGGTCCGCGACGAGGGCGCGCGTGTCCGGGTGGACGTCGGGGCGCCGGACGGCTCGGACGACCGCCGGACCGGGCTCCAGGTCTACCGGCTGACCTACAGCGTCTCCGGCGCCCTCAACGCCATCCGGGACGACCCCGAGGTGGCGGACCGGGACGAGCTCTACTGGAACGCCACCGGCCACGACTGGGCGGTGCCCATCGACTGGGCGACGGTCACGGTGCGGGGGCCGACCGGCGTCGTCGAGCATGCCTGCTACACGGGGCCCCACGGCTCGACCACGCCGTGCGAGACCCGACAGGTGGACGGCGGAGGGGTGGCCTGGTCGAGCACCGACCTCGACCCAGGGTCCGGGATGACGGTGCTGGCCGCCTTCCCGCCCGGGACGTTCGGCGAGATCGCGCCGATCCTCACCGACCGCCCGGCACCGTTCGCCGCGGGCAGCGGCCCGGCGGCGACGGCTGCGGGCTTCGTCTGGGAACACGCCGCGCCACTGGCTGCTCTCGCCCTCGCCGGACTGCTGGCATACGGCGCCCTCCGCGTGCTGCGCGGTCGGGACCTGCGTTTCGCGCACCTGCCGCCGGGGGTCCTGGCCGCCCCGGGGAACCCGGCGCGAATCGAGCGGGTGGGTCGGCCGCCGGTGGTCGCGGTCCGCTTCACGCCGCCGGACGGGCTGCGCCCCGGCCTCGTCGGTGCGCTCCACGACGCCCGGGTCACGACCGTCCACGTCACCGCCACGATCGTCGACCTCGCGGTCCGCGGGCACCTGCGGATCCGGGAGGTGAGCAGGGACCGACGCGGGCGACCGACCGACTGGACGCTCGTGGACAGCTCACGCACGGCCCGGCGGCGGGACGAGCTCAGCCCGGACGAGCACACCCTGCTCACCGGGATCTTCGGGGCACGCCGTACGGTCCGGCTCTCCCAGCTGCGCCACGACCTCCACCGGACGACGGAGGAGGCACGCCGCGGGCTCGCCGCGGAACTCGACGCACGCGGGCTGTTCCGCCGTCCCGTCCCGCTGGGGAGGCGTCGCAGGTTCACGGTCTCCGGCGTCGTCGGCGCCGTCGTCCTCGGGTACTTCGTGTTCCACTCCGCGCGGTCGGCGGGCCTGCTCGCCGAGCTCTTCCTCGCGGCCGTCGGCGCCCTCGTCGCGGCCGCCGGGTACGGGGTCGCGGCCGCGACGCGGCGGGCCGCCCGGCAGCGGACGGCTGAGGGCCGTGCCCTGTACGAGCAGTCCCGCAGCTTCCGCCGGTACCTCGCCACCGCCGAGGCGCACCAGCTGCGCTTCGAGGAGGGGGAGGACGTCTTCTCCCGCTACCTGCCGTACGCCATCGTCTACGGCGTCGCCGAGCGGTGGGCGCGGCTCTTCGCCGAGCTCGAGGCGCAGGGGGTCGAGCCGGCCCGCCCCGACTGGTACACCGGCGCGGACTCCTCCGGCCTGGGCACGCCGGGCTTCACCGACCTCGGCCGCTCGGTCTGCGGGTTCGCGACGACGGCGAGCACCACGCTGTCCGCCACACCGGGCTCCTCGGGCGGCTCCGGCTCGTCCGGCGGCGGTGGCTTCTCCGGCGGGGGTGGGGGTGGTGGAGGCGGCGGAGGCCGCTGAGCCGCTACCGCACCGGGACGTCGGTGACCCGCACGTCCGGCGTGCGGTACCCGCCCTCCCGGCCTGCGACGTCGAGCACGACGGACATTCCCGGGACCCGGGGCCAGACCACCGTCGCGACGTAGGTGTCACCGGGGGCGAGGTCCTGCCGCTGCGGCGGTGCCAGGGCCATGTACCGGTCCCACACCGGGTACTCCACCGGGAAGTACCGAGTGCCCGCCACCGTGAGCGCGAAGGCGTCGGTCCGCCGCATGAAGCGGGACCCCTCGCGCGCGTCGTCGGCACGTCCGCGCGTGAAGTACTCCTCGACCGAGCGGATCCGCTCGGCACCGGTGTTGGTGACGAGGACCCGCCCGACGAGGAGGTCACCGACCTCGCGCACCTCCTCCAGCGCGACCGCCACCGGCGCGTCCTCCTCGAGCTCCACCTCGGCCGGACCGGGCGCCGCGACGACCGGTCCGGTCGGCTCGGGCAGCTCCGGCCCGCCCCACGGCGCGATGCGGGGCACGGTGCCGCCGGCCGCCCCCCGGAGGTGGACCTCGATCCGCTCCGGGCCGGCAGCGCTCCGACCTCCGCCCGGGATCGCCTCGACCTCGGCGCCGCTGAGCCCGCTGAGGTCGGTGAGCCGGTGCAGCCGCTCCAGCACGGCCTCACCGCGCTCGTGGGCGGTGTCCGCCGGTAGGTCGTGCCCGGACGGGACGGCGACTCGGACCTCCTCGAAACGCCTCTCCTCCAGCTGGGCGACGACGGCGTCGAGCGCGGCGTCGGAACCGGCGGCCGGCTCCGCCGAGCCGTCCTCGAACAGGGCCTGCGCGGTGATGCGGACCACGGTGCCCTCGGCGGAGGCGGCGACGTCCACGGTGCCGGCGTGGTCACGGGCGACCACCTCCAGCGCCATGCGCTGCACGGTCAGCTGCCCACGCTCCCGGCCGAGCGCCGGGTCGGCCTCGAGCAGCCACTGCCCTGCCTCCAGCACCGCCTTCGGGTCGCGCGCGCCACCCTCGGCGGTGAGGTGGGCGAGGTCGACGACGGGGACCTCGACGACGTCGCCGTGGGGTACGAGGACGGCGACGGTGTCCGCCTCCTGCCGGCCGTAGGCCGCGTAGCCGACATGGCGCCCCTCGTCGCGGCGGTACCAGCTGCTCGCCGTGAAACCGCCGACGTCGAGCGGCTCCTCGACCGTGCCGGCGCCGAGGTCGAGGACGGGCAGGCGGCCCATGAGCGCGCCGTAGGGGTGGCGCTCCGTCGCCGGGACGTTCTCCCACGGCCGGGCGCTGGCCTGCAGCGGAGGGTCGTCCGGGATCACGGCGTCGAGCACGAGGACGGCGTGGTCCTCGTCGACGTTGACCATGGGCCCGACCCGCACGTCGGCGGGCATCCCCTCGACGACGACGGCGACGTCCACCGGCTTGGGGGCGACGGCCGGCGGCGGCACGGCCGTGGTGGCCGCGGGGCCCGGTGTCCGGGCGGGCCCGGATGGGGTCTCGGCGGACCCGCACCCGACGACGGCGAGCACCGCGGCTGTCAGCAGCGGCGCCACCCACCTCCTGCGCACCATGTCTTACCTGCACCTCCACGACGACGGGCGCAGGAAGTCTACGGGTGACCGGTACCGGTCACGGCAGCCGGACGCCGACCGGTCACCCGGGAGGGACCGGTCGGCGTCTCCCCCGGTCAGCGGCGGGCGCTGCCCCTGTTGGTGATGCCCAGGTAGATGCCGATGAAGACGATGGCAGCCACGACGGAGATGGCCCACCGGATCCAGTCGATGCCGCGGGTGTCCTCCACGCCGAGGATGCCGGCCAGCCAGTAGCCGACGAGGGCACCGGCGATCCCGAGGATGATCGTCCAGAGGATCCCGAGGTTCTGCTCCCCCTTCATGAAGAGGCGTGCGAGCGCTCCGATGACGGCGCCGAAGATGATGAGGCCGATGATCTCCATACCCGGTCCTTCCACTCGGGGCGCCACCAGGAGGGCGGTGCCGCTCCGCCGAGCGTGGCACGCACCACCGGGCCGCGCACTCGGGAGAGGTCAGGCGGCGGTGACGGCTACGGCCAGGGCCCGGTGGTCGGAGACCGCCAGCCGCACGGCCCGGGACTCCCCCTCCGCTCGGAGGCCGGGCCCACCGAGCACGTGGTCGAGCTGCCGCCGGGGACGTGCGGCGGGGAAGGTGTCCGCCCGGGCCAGGCCGCGCATGCCGGAGACGGCGGTCGCGTCGTCGGCGCCGAGGTTGAGGTCACCGAGCAGCAGGTGCGGCCCCGGCAGCGTCCGCAGGGCCCAGGCCGACTCGGCGAGCTGCCGCCGCGCCGTGGGCGGGTCGGTGGACAGGTGCGTGCACGCGATGGACACCGCCCCGCCCGGCGCGTCGACCACTGCGGCGAGCAGCACCCGCGGCGGGTCCAGATGCACCCGCCACCCGAGCCGCCCGCCGGGCCGGCGGACCCGCAGCGGCCCCGGACGGAGCGGTCGGACGTGCCAGGAGCGCACCGGCCACCGGCTGAGGAGCGCGATGCCGTAGCCGGGTGTGTCCGGGACGTGTGCGGGGACAGGGCGCCGCCGGAGCCCGTCGGCCCGGCCGGCGAAGGCGGCCGCGAACCGGTGCCACCGGAGCCCGAGCGCCGCCGCGACCACCGCGGTCTGGTCGACCCGGCCGCTGCGGGGCTGGTCCTTGTCGACCTCCTGCAGCGCGACGACGTCCCCCGGAAGGTTTGCTACCGCAGCGGCAAGGCGGTCGGCGGCGCCGGGGCCACCGGCGGACGGGTGCCCGTGCTGGAGGTTGGCGGACACGACCAGCACGGGCAGTGGGTCACTGCTCCTCGAAGGTGAGCGCCACCGAGTTCATGCAGTAGCGGTCGCCCGTCGGGGTGTGGGGGGCGTCGGGGAAGACGTGGCCCAGGTGGGAGTCGCAGCGGGCGCAGCGCACCTCGGTGCGGACCATGCCCAGGGAGCGGTCCTCGTGGAGGGTGACCGCATCGGAGTCAGAGGGGGAGTAGAAGCTCGGCCAGCCGCAGTGGGCGTCGAACTTCGTCGTGGACCGGAACAGCTCGGCACCGCACGCCTTGCAGCGGTAGATGCCCTCGCGGTTCTCGTAGAGGAGCTCGCCGGTGCCCGGCCGCTCCGTTCCTGCCTCGCGCAGGACGTGGTACTCCTTCGGGGAGAGGCGCTCGCGCCACTCCTCCTCGCTCAGCGCCACCTTGGTGAACGCCACGCGCGGGTTGTCGGTACTCATGGCTCCATCTTGCGCCCGTTCGGACGGGGAAGTCACATTATCGGCTCGGCTCGTCGCGAACGAGCTGCTTGCCGAAGAAGTGGGTGACATGGGGGTTGTCCTCGAAACGCTCCACCTGCTCGTAGCCGCTGGCCCGGTAGAGGCCGAACGCCTCGACCAGCTCCTCGTTGACGCCGAGGATCACGCGCCGGGCACCCAGCGCGCGAGCGCGGTTCTCCAGGTGCTTGAGGAGGAACCTGCCCAGCCCGCGCCCGCGGACGTCCGGCTTGAGCCACATCCGCTTGATCTCGACGACGCCCGGCTCGACGACGTGGACCGCGCCGAAACCGATGGTCTCGCCGGTGGCGACCTCGCTGACGATGCAGAAGTCACCGCGCGGCGGGGTGACCTCGGCCGGGTCGGTCGCGTGGCTGAGCGTGGGGTCGCCGGCCAGCCGGGCGCCGAGCTCGGCGCGGTAGGCGCGCATGGCGTTGGCCGCCGCCCGGCTACCCGCCTGCCCCTCGAGGATCCGCACCGGCGGCATGCCCCGCGGCTGCTGCCGTGCCCTTGCCGTTGCCTCCATCGACCCAGTGTGCACCTTCCCCCTGCGCCTTGTCTCGTGCGCCCCTACGCTCGCGACATGGAGCGGCAGTCGGCTGTGCACCGGCCCAAGCTGTGCGTCCTCGCGCCCACTCCGCTGCTCATGGTCGAGGTGGAGCCGGGGGACGACGACGACTACCCCGAGGGCGCCGACCTCCACCTCCACCCCGGGGGCCAGGGGCTCTGGGTCGCCCGGATGGCCATCTCGCTCGGGGCCGAGGTCACCGTGTGCGGCCCGTTCGGCGGAGAGGTCGGCGCCGTGCTCGGGCACATGCTCGCCGAGGAGAACCTCACCGTGCGGGCGGTGCCGTACAACGCCGGCAACGGTGCGTACGTCCACGACCGCCGCAGCGGCGACCGCCAGACCCTCGCCCACATGGTGCCGCCCCAGCTCACCCGGCACGAGCTCGACG
>DAHVRG010000137.1 GCA_027322565.1 Georgenia sp. | reverse complement strand
CGTCGCTGCCGGCGGAGCGCCGCGCCGAGCACGGCTTCGACGTCACCGAGATCGACTGGCGGCACTACCTCCAGGAGGTCCACATCCCCGGGGTGCCGGGACTCATGCGTGCCGATCGCCCGCGCACGACGAAGCGGCAGGACGCCGAGCTGCCCCGACGCACCGACGTCGTCGCCGTCTTCGACCTCCAGCGCACCGTCATCGCCGCCACGCTCGTCGAGCAGTACCTCTGGGTCGAGCTCGCCACCCGCCCACCGGCGAACTGGCCCCGCGCGCTGGCCAACCTCGTCGCGCTCGGGCCGCGCTATCTCCAGGCCGAGCTGCGTGACCGCGGCGACTTCATCCGCACGTTCATGCGCCGGTACGCCGGCATCGACGAGGCCGAGCTGCGCGCCGCCATCGCCGAGCGGGTGCAGGAGTCGCTGCGCCGCGACGTCCTCACCGAGGCCGTCGCCCAGATCCGCGCCCACCGGCGGGCCGGACACCGCACCGTCCTCGTCACCGGCGAGATCGACGTCTTCGTCGAGCCGATCGCCCCGCTCTTCGACGTCGTCGTCGCCGGGCAGATGGAGAAGGACGACGAGGGCCGCTGGACCGGCCACCTCCTCACCTCCCCGCTCGTCGGCGAGTCGCGGGCCACCTGGCTCACGCGGTACGCCCGCGACGAGGGCCTGGACCTGTCGGCCTCCTACGCCTACGGCGACAGCTACGCCGACCGCCCGTGGCTCCAGGTGGTCGGCAACCCGAACGTCGTCAACCCCGACGCGCGGCTCTACCGCTACGCCCGCGCCCAGCGCTGGCCGGTCCACTCGTGGACCACGCCGGTTGAGGGGCGGTTCGCACCCGTCCTGCGCAGCCTCAGGGAGGCGGTCGCCCGATGAGCCGCTCGCTCTCCGCGCCCGAGCCCAGCCTGCTCCGCGGCCGGGCCCTGGTCACCGGGGGCACCTCCGGCCTCGGCCTGGAGTTCGCCCGGGCGCTGGCCGCGCGCGGCCTTGCGCTCGTCCTCGTCGCCCGCGACGAGCAGCGCCTGGCCAAGACTGCCGACCAGCTGCGCTGGCGCTACGGTGTCGAGGTGGAGACGATCGCGGCGGACCTGGCCGTGCGCGACGACGTCGAGGCGGTCGCCGCGCGGCTGCGGGACACGGATGTGCCCGTCGACGTCCTGGTGAACAACGCCGGGCACGGTGTGCACACCCCGCTGCTCACCGAGGACCTCACGGAGATCCACCGCGCCATGGACGTCATGGTGCGCGCGGTACTCGTCCTGGGCAACGCGGCCGGGCGTGCGATGGTCGACCGTGGCCACGGCGTCATCATCAACGTCGCCTCGGTTGCGGGCCGCATCCCCATGGGCGCCTACTCGGCGATCAAGACCTGGGTGGACACCTACTCCGAGTCCCTCTCCCTCGAGCTCGCCGGCACCGGGGTGCACGCGATGTCGCTCCTTCCCGGGTGGGTGCGCACCGAGTTCCACGAGCGGGCCCGGATCCGGACGAGTGCGATCCCCGGGTTCCTCTGGCTGGAGGCGGACCGGGTGGTCGCCGACGCGCTCGTCGCCGTCGAACGGGGCAAGGTGCGTACGGTGCCCTCCAAGCGCTTCGGCGTGCTAGCGTTCCTCGCCGCGCACGCCCCGCGGCCCGTCGTGCGCCGCGTCACCGCACTGATCAAGGGAGGACGGTCGTGAGCACAGGCGCAGCGACTCCCGCCCGCCGTGGCCAGCAGCCGCCGCGGCTAGGGCGGTACCACGCACGTTGGCACCGGGTGCTGCGCTTCGTCGCGCAGCGCCTCGTGCTCCGCCCGGTCGTCTCGACGGTCACGGCGACGACCGTCGAGGGCACCGACAACGTCGAGGGGCTGACCGGCCCCTACATCCTCGTCGCCAACCACTGCAGCCACCTCGACACCGCCGTCGTCATCTCCCAGCTGCCCTACCGCCTGACGAAGAAGCTCACGGTCGGCGCCGCCGCCGACTACTTCTACTCCCGCTGGTGGACCAAGGCGGCCACCTCGCTGTTCTTCAACACCTACCCGATCCACCGCGGCCGCAGCAGCGGCAAGGGCAAGGGCCTGTCCCAGCAGCTGCTCACGAGCGGCCTGCCGATCATGATCTTCCCCGAGGGCACGCGCTCCCGGGACGGGGTCATGCGCACCTTCAAGCCGGGTGCCGCCATGCTCAGCGCGACCACCGGGCTGCCGTGTGTGCCGGTCGCCCTGCTCGGCACGTACGAGGCGATGCCCGTCGGGCGCTTCTGGCCCCTCCCCGGGCGTCCGCGGGTCCGGGTTCTCGTCGGCCGCCCGATGCGGCCGCAGCCGGGCGAGTCGGTCCGAGAGTTCAACACGCGGCTCACCGACCGCGTCCGCACCATGATGACCATGCAGACGCCGTACGTCGTCGGCGACTCGAGGAGGGGCGGCCACGGAGGCCGGTCCCAGGAGGAGGCTTCGTGACGAGAGTGACGCACCAGAAGTGGTGGGGCTGGGGTGTCGAGGGGATCGCGTTCAACTACAGCGACAAGCCGCGGATGGCGCCCTTCGTCATGGACAAGATCGGGATCGACCTCGCGGCCCCGGGCACCCCTCCCCCGTCCTTCGACGACCTCACCGTCCCGCCCTCCCGGCTCCCGGCCGTGCTCGGCACCACCCTGCGTGACGCCGTCGGGGCGTCCTACGTCGTCACCGACAACAAGGACCGTGTCATCCACACCTACGGCAAGGGCCTGGTCGACCTCGTCCGGATCCGCGCGGGCTTCCTGCCCCGCGTCCCCGACGCCGTCGTGTACCCCGGCAGCGAGGAGGAGGTCCGCGCCGTCGTCGACGCCGTCGTCGCCGCCGACGGCGTGCTCATCCCCTTCGGGGGCGGCTCGAACATCTCCGGCTCGCTCACGCCACGCCCGGACGAGACCCGCACCGTCGTCTCGCTCGACCTCGGCCGGCTCAACCGGGTCCTCGAGGTCGACGAGGACGCCGGCCTCGCCCGGGTGCAGGCCGGTGTCCTCGGCCCCGACCTCGAGGAACAGCTGGGCGCGCGCGGCTGGACCATGGGCCACCAGCCCGACAGCTTCAAGCACTCGACGCTCGGGGGGTGGATCGCCACCCGCTCCTCGGGGATGCAGTCCGACAAGTACGGCGACATCGCCGACATCACGCGGGGGATGCGGGTCGTGCTCCCCGGACGGGTCGTCGACCTGCGCCCGCTGCCGAGCACCTCCTCAGGACCGAGCGTCCGGGAGATGATCCTCGGCTCCGAGGGCCGGCTCGGCGTCATCACCGAGGCATGGGTGCACGTCCACCGCATCCCGGAGAACCGGGAGATCATCGCCTACCTGTTCCCCAACTGGGGCAGCGCGATCCAGGCCATGCACGCGATCTCGGTCTCTGACGCCCACCCCTCGGTCACCCGGG
>DAHVRG010000126.1 GCA_027322565.1 Georgenia sp. | reverse complement strand
TAGGCGACGACGAGCACGGTCATCGCGGGCCCGCGGGTCGCGCCGAGCCCGGCGAGGATCTCCTGCTCGACGACGGGGTCGACGGCGCTGGTGGCGTCGTCGAGGACGAGGAGGCGGGGCCGGCGGACGAGGGCGCGGGCGATGGCAAGGCGCTGTCGCTGTCCTCCCGAGAGGGTGGTCCCCCGCTCACCGACGACGGTGTCCAGCCCGTGCGGCAGGGCGCGGACGAAGTCCTCGGCGCGGGCGGTGCGCAGCGCGGCCCACACGGCGTCGTCCCCGATGTCGGCGGCCTCGTCGAGGACGATGTTCCCGCGGACGGTGTCGTCGAAGACGAAGGTCGACTGGCTGACCAGGGCCACCTGACGGGTGCGCTCCGCGTGGCTGAGGTCGCGCACGTCGACGCCGTCGTAGCGGACGCGGCCCGAGGTCGGGTCGACGAGACGGGCGACGACCGTCGTCAGCGTCGACTTGCCCGACCCCGTCGGGCCGACGACGGCGACGGTGCTGCCGGCGGGTACGTGCAGCGTGACGTCGCGGAGGAGCGCGACGGTCCCGCTGGTGCTGCCCGCGTGGGCGGCCTGTCCGGGATCGCCGGGCACGAGCCGGGCGGGGACCTCGAGGGTGACGTCCTCGACGTCGAGGGTCAGGCCGTCACTCCCGGGGACGGTGGCGCTCCCCTCGGGCATGGTGCCCTCGGCGTCGACGACGTAGGAGATGCGGTCGTGGCCCACGGTCGAGCGTGGCAGCTCGGCGAGGACGAAGCCGATCGCGCGCACCGGGAAGGTCATGAGGCTGAGGAGGTAGGCGATCATGACGAGGTCGCCGGTGTCCGCCGCCCCGCGCTGGACCTGCCCGACCCCGACCGCGACGACGGCGAGGGTGGCGAGCGAGGGCAGGAACTCGATGATCGGGTCGAAGACGGAGCGCACCTTGCCCATGGCGATGTTCGCGTCCTGCAACCGGGTGGCGACCTCCGCGAACCGGTGCTCCTCGACCTCCTCGGTGCCGAGGGACTTGACGAGCAGCGAGGCCTCGAAGGACTCGTGGGCGACGTCGGAGACCTCGGCGCGCAGCCGTTGTGACGCCGCCACGCGGTGGGCCATCCGGCGCCGGAAGAACCAGTTGACCACGACGACGACGGGCAGCACGCTCACCCCGACGGCACCCATGAGCGGGTCGGCGACGAGCATCGCGGTACCAGCGAAGACGAGCATGACGACGACGCCGATGGCGAAGGGCAGCGGCATGAAGACCCCGGAGGCGGCCTCGGCGTCGGCGTTCGCGTTGGACAGCAGCCGCCCGGCGGGGTGGCGCCGGTGCCAGGACATCGGCAGGCGGAGGTACTGGCGGGTGACGCGGAGCCGGTGTGCCGCCTGGATCTCGAAGACGGCAGCCCCGGCCCACACCCGGCGGCCGGCGACCGCGGCCGCGGTGAGGAGCCCGAAGGCGAGGAGCGCGAGGCCGGCGAGCCAGACGTGGGAGCGCGGGACGCCGTCTCCGACGAGGGCGGGGGTGACGACGCGGTCGGTGACCCGGCCGAGCAGGAGTCCCGAGCCGACGGTGCCGAGCCCGTAGAGCACCGAGCTGACGACCGCGAGGGCCGAGGTGCGCGGGGCGTCGCGCATCCCGCGGCCCATGAGGGTGAGGGAGCGGCGCAGCGTGCCGCCGGGCAGCCGGTACGGGCGCGGGCCGGGGCCTGGGTCGTAGCGCCGTGTCCGGGTCGTGGTCTCCGGCACGGCGTTCTGCTCCTCGGTCGGCTGGTCACGCCCCGGGGGCGGCGTCGACGGCCCCCGGGAACGACGGACGTCGATTCTCGCACATGCGCGGCCGCTCCCGGCGGGCGCACCTCCGCCACCGGGCGGCTCGGGTCACTCGGTGGACGTGTCGATGACGAGGTCGGCCGCCGCGCGGGCGTCGTGCTCGGCGAGCAGCGCGCTCTCTTGCCCAGCCCACGTCGACCACTGGTCCAGCCAGGCGCCGTCGTCGCGGGCCATGGCGCGGTGGTGGCGCTCGTACTCCGGTGCCTCGAGCCAGACGAGCGCGTCGAGGTAGGGCGTGCACGGCAGGGACCCGGCGCCGCACCCCTCGAGGACGACGACGGCGGAGGGCGCGACGTGCACGGTTCCGTCGAGCGCCCCGGCCCGCCAGTCGTACCGGCGGTAGCTGCCCGGGTGCCCCTCGCTCAGCGGGGCGAGGACGCCCTCGGCGATCGCCTCGACACCCGCCCGCAGCCCTGTCCAGCCCCGGTAGGCGTCCTCCAGCGCGACGACCTGGGCACCGGGCACCCGGTCCGCGACGGCGCGGGCGAGCTCGGTCTTCCCCGAGCCGGACCGGCCGTCGATGGCCAGGACGAAGGGCCGCACCGGTGCCGGACCCGTGCCGGAGCGGAGGAAGGGCGGCACGAGCGCCAGGACACGGTCGAGCGGGGCCACCTGACGAACCTACCCGTCGTCGTCGGGCGCCAGCGGTTACGCTCGGCGCAGCCGCGATGATGGAGGACCGATGAGTGTTGCCGTGCGGGTGATCCCGTGCCTCGACGTCGACGCCGGACGCGTCGTCAAGGGTGTCCGCTTCGAGAACCTGCGTGACGCCGGGGACCCGGTCGAGCTCGCCCGGCGCTACGGCGCCGAGGGTGCCGATGAGGTCACCTTCCTCGACGTGTCCGCCTCGACGGAGGGCCGCGCGACCACGCTCGACGTCGTCTCCCGCACCGCCGAGGAGATCTTCGTCCCGCTGACGGTGGGCGGTGGGGTGCGTTCCGTCGAGGACGTCGACCGGCTGCTCCGCGCCGGTGCGGACAAGGTGGGTGTCAACACGGCGGCGGTCGCCCGCCCCGAGCTGCTCACCGAGGTGGCCGCCCAGTTCGGGCGCCAGGTGCTCGTCCTCTCGGTCGACGCCCGCCGCTGCCGGGACGGTGCCACCACCCCCTCCGGCTTCGAGGTGACCACCCACGGCGGCCGGCGCGGCACCGGCACCGACGCCGTCGAGTGGGCGGTCGAGGCGGCCGAGCGGGGCGCCGGGGAGATCCTCCTCAACTCCATCGACGCCGACGGCACCGAGGACGGCTACGACATCGAGCTGCTCTCCGCGGTCCGGGCCCAGGTCACCGTGCCGCTCATCGCCTCGGGTGGCGCCGGTACCTCGGCACACTTCACGCAGGCGGCGCTGGCGGGGGCGGACGCGGTGCTCGCCGCCTCCGTCTTCCACTTCGGCACGCTCACGGTCGCGCAGGTCAAGGAGGACATGCGTGCCGCCGGCCTCCCGGTGCGGTAGGGGGCGCGACGTGGCCCTGAGCTGGAGCGAGGCGGAGCGGCATGCCCTGGCCGCGACCTTCCGGGAGGTGGGTCCCGGCGCACCGACACTGTGCGCGGGCTGGCGCAGCGAGGACCTGCTCGCCCACTCCGTGCTCCGGGAGACCCGGCCCTGGGTGATCGCCCTGGACCGTGCCTCCGGGGCGCCGCCCGGTGAGGAGCCGCGCCAGTCAGCCACGGCCCGGGCGGCGCGGACACCCGGTGGCTACGCCGCGCTCGTCGACGAGCTGCTCGGGACGGACGGGCTGCGGCTCACCCGGCGCGTGGGCGACACGGCCAACCTCCTCGAGTTCGTCGTCCACCACGAGGACCTGCGGCGTGCGGGCGACTCGCCGCGGCCGCCACGGCGGCTGCCCGACGCGATGCGCGCGGCGGTGTGGCAGCGGCTGCGGTCCATGGCCCGTCTCGCGGTGCGCCGGTCCCCTGTCGGCGTCGTCCTCGTGAGCGCCACCGGTCCGCGCGCCGTGGTCCGCCGCGGCGCCGACTCGGTGGCACTCGTCGGCGACCCTGTCGAGCTCACGCTCTACCTGTTCGGCCGCACCCGCCACGCGGACGTCGAGCTCCGGGGCGGCCCGGACACGGTCGCCGCCTTCCGCGCGGCTCTCGAGGGCGACCCGCGCTGAGGCCCGGGTGTCGCTCGGCCTCAGTCCTGCTCGAGGCGGGTGACGATGCGCTGGACGGTGAGCCAGGTGCGGGTCGTGATGTCCTTGCCGTAGGTGCGGTCGAGCCAGCCCATGAAGTCGGGGGTGGTCCCCGGGTCGCTGTTGTCGATGACGGCGAGGAACGCGCCCGCCTCCTCGTCGTACCCGACGACCCGGGTGAGCGGGTCGGGCTGCTCCGGCAGCGGCGCCGTCGCCGTGGGCCGCTTGAGGAAGGTGACGGTGAGGTAGGTGCCGCGACCGTGGCGCAGGTCGCCGAACGGTGCCCGGTCGAGCAGGGCGCGCAGCACCGGCAGCCCGCGGACGATGGTGCCGCCGGGGATGCCGAGCTCGGTGGCCAGGGCCCGCTGGATCGCGTCCTCGAGCGCCGGGATGTCGCTCTGCGTCGAGCGGAAGACGATGTTGCCACTGGCGAGGACGGATCGGACCCCCTCCAGACCGAGGCCCTCGAACACGCCGCGGAGCTTGTCGTTGGTCATGTTCGGGTTGCTGGGCGCGATCCCGCGCAGGAGCGCCGCGTACCGTCTCATGGCGCCGAGGGTAGACCTCCCGGACGGGCCCGGTCGCCGCTCAGCAGCACGTCGCGGGTGATCTCGGCCTGACCGAGGTGCTGGCTGAGCTCCTCGAACACGTGGAGGATCACGCCACCCGCGGTACCGGTCCAGAACGCCTCCCGCTCCGGGGGGACCGCGACCGGCGCCCGGTCCAGCGCCGTCCGGCGCACGTCGTCGGCGAACGCGGCCCGTGCCGTGCGGGCGAGCTCGGCGGCCTCCCGGACCGGCATCCGGGCGTGGAACTCCGCGTCGCGGTCGCGCGGGACTGGGATGCCGCGGTTGACGGTGCTCGACCAGCGCCGCATCATCCCGCAGCAGTGGACGAGGATCGCGACCGGGGAGTTCGCGCCGGGCACGGGCGGCCGCGTGTTCGCCAGCTCGTCCCCGAGCCCGACGACGATCTCGGTGAGCTCGTCGAGCTTGGTCAGGCAGTAGGTGAGGAGGACGTCGTCGGTCATCGGCTCACTCTCCGTCAGGCGTGGGGTCGGACGCGGCGAGGATGTCGACGGCGAAGACGAGGGTCTGGTCCCCGGTGCCGAGGGCCGGGGGCACGACGATAAGCACGCGGGAGCCGACCGCCTGGTCGACGAGGCCGTCGCGCAGTCCGGCGAAGGTCTCCTCGACGGGGACCGTGCGCGGGACCTGGCCGTCGGCCCAGGTGGAGTCGTAGATCTCCCCACCGGGCCAGGTCACGGCCACGTACTGGAGCGTCACCTCCTCGCCCGGGGCGACCTGACGCCCGGAGCCGCGGATGACCGTCTCGACCTCGAGGCCGCCGGGCGGGTCCGTGTCGGGCAGTGAGATCGTCACGCCGTCGGCGTCCTCCGCGACGATCGGCAGATCCTCGCGCTGGTCGACCTCCTCCCCCGTCGCCACGGTGTGGAGGACGTCGACGACGAGGACGAGCATCCGTTCGCCGTCCTCGCCCTCGACGGGCTGGGTGACGAGGAGCCGGCTGCCCTCCGGCGTACCGACGAGGAGGGGGTAGACGTCGTCGTCGACCTCCTCGCGGGTGAGGAGCAGGGTGCGGGCCTCACCGGCTCCGCGGTCCGGGAGCAGGTCACCGGTCTCGCCGTCGTAGGCGCTGACGGCGAGAAGGGCGGGGCGGTCGGCCTCGAGGGGCCGACCGTCGCCCTCGATGAGCACCTCGCTCTGCGCCTCGGCGAGCGGGAGAGGTGCCGCGAAGCTGACGACCGGGGGCCGGCCGAAGGCGCCCGAGACGGAGATCGCCGCCGCCTCCTCGGGCGGGTCGGCGGGGCCCGAGCAGGAGACGACCGCGAGCGCGACGGCGAGGCACGCCGCCAGCCGCCGCAGGGTGCGGCGCATGCGGGCCATCAGGTCCCCATCGCCGCGATGAGCGCCGCCACCCGCTCGTCGCTGCTCGCGAACGGGTCCTTGCACAGCACGGTGTGCTGGCCGGCGTCGTTGAGCTTGAGGTGCACCCAGTCCACGGTGTGGTCGCGGCGGTGGTCCTGGGCGGCCGCGACGAAGTCCCCGCGGAGCTTGGCCCGGGTGGTCTGCGGTGGTGTCGTGCGCGCTGCCTCGACCTCCGGTGCGGTCGCCACGCGGGCCATGAGTCCGCGGTCCCGCAGCTTCTCGGCGAGCCCGTCCTCCGGGGAGATGTCGTGGTAGGCGAGGAGGAGCCGGCTCACCCGGACGTCGCCGAGCCCCGCGCCGCTGCTCGCCCGGTAGCGCTCGACGAGGCGCTGCTTGATCGCCCAGTCGAGCTCGGTGTCGACGAGCGAGTGGTCACCGGTGCGCAGCGCCCGCAGCCCCCGCTCCCACAGCTCCAGGACCTGCTGCTCGACGGCGCCCAGCGCCATCCCGGACGTGTGGGCGAGCACCCGGTCGAGGTACTCCTCCTGCATCTCCAGCGCGCTGCGCCGGCGGCCGCTGACGAGCTCGAGGGGGGTGGTGGCGGTGAGGTCGCGGGAGACGTCCCGGATGGCCCGCATCGGGTCGCTGAGCACGAGGTCGTCGAGCCGGCCGCCCGCCTCCACGAGGTCGAGCACGAGGGCGGTCATCCCGATCTTGAGCAGCGTCGTCGTCTCCGCGACCGACGAGTCCCCGGAGATGACGTGGAGCCGCCGGTAGAGGTCGGGGTCGCCGTGCGGCTCGTCCCGGGAGTTGATGATCGGCCGCGACCGCGTGGTCGCCGAGCTCATCGCGTCCCACAGGTGCTCCGACCGCTGGGAGAAGCAGTAGGTCGCGCCACCGCTGGTCTGCCGCACGGCACCGGCGCCGGTGAGGATCTGCCGGGTGACGAAGAACGGGACGAGCTGGTCGACCGTGCGCTGGAAGTCCCGCCGCCGGCGCAGCAGGTAGTTCTCGTGGCAGCCGAAGGCGTTGCCCTCCGAGTCGACGTTGTTCTTCAGCAGGTGGATCCGCCCGCCCACCCCCTCCTCGGCGAGCCGGGCCGTCGCCTCCTCGGCGAGGTCGACGAGGATCGCCTCGCCGGCGCGGTCCTGGACGACGACGTCGCGCAGGTCGTCGCACTCGGCGGTCGCGTACTCGGGGTGGGAGCCGACGTCGAGGTAGAGGCGTCCCCCGTTTCGGAGGAACACGTTGGACGAACGCCCCCACTCGACGACCTTGCGGAAGAGGTAGCGGGCGGCCTCGTCCGCCCCGAGCGGCGGTCCGGACTCCGGCCGCCGCGCACCGTCGATGGTGATCCCGTACTCCGTCTCCAGACCGATGATGCGGGGGGCGAGGGTCACTGCCCGCCCTTCTGCACGAAGCCCTTGACGAAGGCCTCGGCGTTGGTCTCCAGCACGGTGTCGATCTCTCCCAGCAGGTCGTCGAGCTCGGCCGCCTTCGCCTGCGCACCGGAGGGTCCGGGGAGCGGCGGCGGGGTCGGCTCCTCCGGCTCCCGCTCGCTCCGGCGCTGCTGCTCCTGACGGGCCATGTGGCTGCCTCCTTCTCGGCTACCTCTCGATACTAGTTCGCCCGGCCCGCACTGCCCGCGCGTGGTGCGTCACGGCGCCGCCGGTGTCAGGAGGTGGGCTGTCGGCGACGAGAGGGGGTGTCGGTGTCGGGTAGCGAGCTGTCGGTGACGAGGGGGTCGGTGACGGGAGGGGCCGGGTCAGCCGCGGCGGCGGCGCAGCTCCTCCAGCAGGGAGGCGACGTCGGGGCTCTGGTCGAGCGCCTCGCCGACGTGCTCCCGGCTGCCCCGCCGCGGCTCGAGCATCGGGAGCCGGATGAGGTGATCCTCCCCCGGGACGTCGAGCACGACCGACTCCCAGCCGGCGGCGGCGACCCCGCTCCCGTACCGCCGGATGGACTCCCCACGGAACCAGGCGCGGGTGTCGTGCGGCGGCGTGTGGACCGCCTCGGCCACCTCCTCCGGGGGCACGAGCAGCTCGACGGCACCGGCCGCGGCGAGCCGCTGGTAGATGCTGCGCTCGGGCCGCACGTCCGACCACTGGAGGTCGAGCGCGGCCAGCCGCGGGTTCTCCCAGCCGATCCCGTCGCGGCGGCGCATCCCCTCGAGCAGCCGCAGCTTGGCGACCCACTCGACCTCGGCCGCACAGGACATCGGGTCCTGCGCCAGGCGGGTGAGGACGGCGTCCCAGCGGTCGAGGACGTCGCGGGTCTCCTCGTCCACGTCACCCGCGGCGGTGACGGCGTCCCGGACGACGTCGAGGTAGAGGCGCTGGATCTCCAGAGCGGTCATCGTGCGGCCGTCGGCGAGGGTCAGCCGGTGGGTCAGCGACGTGTCGTGGCTGACGTGGCGTACCTCGGCGACCGGGTCGTCCAGGGCGACGACGTCGAGCTCGAGCGGCACGGCCTGCTGCTCGAGGAGCCAGAGCACGAGCGACGTGGTCCCGAGCTTGAGGTAGGTCGCGACCTCGAGGAGGTTCGCGTCGCCGATGATGACGTGGAGTCGCCGGTAGCGTTCCGCGTCAGCATGCGGCTCGTCGCGGGTGTTGACGATCGGGCGGTTGAACGTCGTCTCGAGGCCCACGTCGTTCTCGATGTAGTCGGCCCGCTGGGAGAGCTGGAAGCCGGGGACCTCCGAGCGCTGCCCGAGGCCCACCCGGCCGGCGCCGGTGAACACCTGCCGGGTCACGAGGAAGGGCGTGAGGTAGCGCACGACCTCCCCGAAGGGCACCGCCCGGTCCATGAGGTAGTTCTCGTGGGTGCCGTAGGACTGGCCCTTGCCGTCGACGTTGTTCTTGTATAGGGCGACGTCCGGCATGGCCGGCTCGGCGGCGAGGGCGGCGGCGGCGCGCCGCATGACCTCCTCCCCCGCCCGGTCCCACCGCAGCGCGGCACGCGGCCCGGTGACCTCGGGGCTGGAGTACTCCGGGTGCGCGTGGTCGACGTAGAGACGCGCGCCGTTGGTGAGCACGAGGGAGGTCATCACCGACGGCAGGTCGTCGGCGCCGGGCCGGCGCCGGCGGTAGGGGCCCAGCGCCGCCGCCCGGTCCGCCGGGGAGTCGGTGAGCTGGTC
>DAHVRG010000105.1 GCA_027322565.1 Georgenia sp. | reverse complement strand
GCATCCGTGCGTCGAGGGCCAGCGCCTCGCACACGGTGTTGTAGCCGCCCATCGCGACGAGGGCGGAGGAACCGGCGATGAGCGCCTCGGCGTCCTCGACGTAGGTGCGCACGGTGAGGTCGGAGCGGTGGGCGGCGATGTCGGCGACCCGGCGCACGTCGTCGGCCGGCATCTGCGGCCCGGTGACGAGCACCCCGTGGTGCCCGGCGGGCATCGCCGTCCGCGCGAAGGTCTCGGCGAGGTCGGCGCCGTCGGCGCCGCCCCCGACCATGGCGAGCACGTAGGGCTCCTCGACCGGCGTCACCGGGGCGACCGGCCCGCGGCCGGTGGCGAGGTACCCGGTGTGGACGGTGCGGGCGGGGGACAGGCCGAGCTCGGCGCCGAGGTCGTGGACGGCACGGTCGCCGTACACCCAGACCTGGTCGTACCAGCGGCGCAGCGCGTGGAGGGACCGGTCGGCCTCCCACTCGCGGCGGGAGGTCACGGCGTCGTCGAGGACGTCTCGCAGGCCGAGGACGATGCGGGTGCCGGCGGCGCGGAGGTCCTCGAGCGCCGGCTCGAGCTCGCCGTGGAAGCCGCGGGGGTGCTTGTCGACGATGAGGACGTCGGGCGCGAAGGAGCCGAGCGCGGCGGTGAGGATGCTCCGGCGCATGTGCCGGATGTGCGGCTCACCCATCGAGAGGTGCCGGGCCGAGTACACGCCGTCGGAGCCCTTGCTCAGTGCCGGGAGCGAGACGAGGTCGACGTGCGCGGGACGGTGCGCGGTCACCGCCTCGGGGGCTCCGGTGAGGAGGAGCACGTCGGGCGCCGGGTCGAGGGTGGTGAGCGCGCGGGCGATGGCGAGGTTGCGTCGCACGTGGCCGAGCCCGAGGGCGTCGTGGGAGTAGAGGGCCACCCGCAGCCGCCTGCCGCCGCCGGGCCCAGGTCCGGGCCAGGGGCCGTCCGTGCCGGTTCCGGCGTCCGGCCGGACGGTCGGCTGGGCTGTCATGGTGGTCATGCGATGTCCCCCTTCTGGCGAGCGCCTCGGACACGGGTCCGCGGTATGCCGATGAGTTCATCGCGTGTAGGTGAAACGTCCGTGATGAGCAGATGAGACCCCTCTCATCAACTCCGCCCGCTTCTCCTCCGCCCGGTGTGGACAACCCGGGAACCCACAGCGGTGTCAGGAAGTGCGCTGTCGGCGTCAAAAAGGGGGGGAACTACTGGGTTTGGGTGAGGAGGCCGAGGTGGAGGGCCCGGAGGACGGCGCGGGTGCGGTCCCGGACGCCGAGCTTGGCGAGCACGGTGGAGATGTGGTTCTTCACGGTGCCCTCGGCGAGGAAGAGCGCCTCGGCGATCTCCCGGTTGGTGAAGCCACCGGCGAGCAGCCGCAGGATCTGCGTCTCGCGCGGCGTGAGCGGCTCGGGGGTGGGCAGGTGGGCGAAGTCGTCCGGCTCCGGACGCGTGCCGATGCCGCGCAGCAGCCGGTCGGTGAGCGCCGGCTGCACCAGTGTCTCCCCGGCGGCCAGGGTGCGGATCGCGCCGACGAGCTCCTCCAGGGCGACGTCCTTGAGCAGGTAGCCGCGCGCACCCGCGCGCAGGGCGCGCAGGACGAGCTCGTCGTCGTCGAAGGTGGTGAGGACGAGTACCGGCACCCGGCTGCCGCGCTCGCGCAGCGCCTCCAGCGTGGCGATGCCGTCCCGACGGGGCATACGCAGGTCGAGGAGGAGGACGTCGGGCTCGAGCTCGACGACCCGTTCCAGCGCTTCGTCGCCGTCCCCGGCCTCGCCGACGACGGCCACCTCCTCGCTGATCGCCAGCAGGCTCCGCAGCCCCTGGCGCATGAGCGTCTGGTCGTCGGCGATGACGACCCGGATGCCGCCGCTCACGCCATGGCCTCCCGACGGGTGGGGAGCGCGAGACGTACACGGAACCCGGACGCGCCGTCGATCTCGACCCGGCCGCCCACCGCCTCCGCGCGCTCCCGCAGGCCGCGCAGCCCGTTCCCGGGCGTGACGGTCCGCGCGCCCACGCCGTCGTCGTGCGCCTCGAGGCGCAGCCCGTCGGCGTCGGAGCTGAGCCGGATCCACAGGTTGTCCGCCTGCGCGTGACGGATGGTGTTGGTGGCGATCTCCTGGACGGCGCGGACCACGGTGGCCGCGTGCTCGTCGGCGGCCGTGAGGGCCGGGGCAAGCTCCAGGTGCACCCGCGGGTGCGGGATGTCTCGCACCACGTTGGTGAGCGCGGCCGGCAGGTCGAAGGTGCGTTCCCGCTGGGTGCCGACGACGGAGCGCACGTCGGCGAGCAGCTCCTTGGCCAGGCCGCGGGCACGCAGGACGTGCTCCCGGCCCGGCCCCTCCACCCGGTGGTGCGCGACCTCCAGCTCCACCGACAGCACAGTGAGCTGGTGGCCCAGGACATCGTGGAGCTCGCGGGAGATGCGCAGTCGCTCCTGCGCCTGGCTGGACTCGGCGAGCAGGGCGCTCGTGCTGCGCAGCTCGACGTGCGCGACGCTCAGCTCCTGCAGGGTCTCCTCCACCCGTCGCTGGGCCCAGACCATCGCGGCGCTCGCCGCCTGGAGCAGGGCGTAGAGGAAGGCGGCGAGCACCACCTCGAGGGGCGGGTTGGGCGTGTCGACGAGGGGCCCGAGCGCGGCGTTGGACGCGAGGACGACCAGCGAGTTCCACCCGATCACGGCGCCGAGCCCCCGCAGGTCCAGGTGCAGGGCCGCGATCGCGGCGGTGAGCACCAGCAGGATGTAGCTCAGGCCCCCGCGGCTGGGGGAGAGCAGCACGACCACGCCGGCCGCCAGGACCGGCACCGCGACGAGCAGGAGGCGGCCCCGGGCCGTGGGCGGCGTGGTCCGGACCGTGGCGGCGACGAGGCCCCCGAGGAAGACGAGGAAGGCGCCGAGCCAGGGCACGAACCAGGCTCCCGAGCCGGCCCGCAGCACCGTGGTGCCCTCGACGGCGCCGATGAGCAGGCACAGCACGAGCATGGCGAGGCCCGCCCAGACCTGGACGCGGATGTTGCGGTCCATGGGCCACACCCTACGGAGCGCGGGCTGCGCGCGGGCAGGTGCCGGAAGTCATGGGCCGAACCGGTGACGTCCGGCAGATGTGTCGGGAGGGCCCCGGATCCTAGCGTCGTCGGTGCACCGGTCGGAGGGACCGGTGCCCGACGCCGGGCGGCGGCCACGTGGCTGGTGGCCGTCCGCCCCGGCCGACGGACCCACATCCGAGGAGGACACCGTGCCGGTCATCGAGATCGAGGACCTGGTCAAGACCTACGCCGGTCGCAACGTCGTGGACGGCCTGAGCCTCACCGTCGAGCCCGGCGAGATCCTGGGGGTTCTCGGTCGCAACGGCGCCGGGAAGACGACGACGGTCGAGTGTGCTGTCGGGCTGCGCAAGCCCGACGGAGGGCACGTGCGCGTCCTCGGCGTCGACCCGCGGGCAGAGCGTGCCCGCGTGCAGCAGGTGGTCGGCGTACAGAACACAGGCGGATGTACGAGATGTACGGCAACAGTTTACATGTAAACACTCACGGACCATTCGAGGAGTTAACAACGCGCCCATACGCGGCAAAAGGTACGAAACCGGT
>DAHVRG010000102.1 GCA_027322565.1 Georgenia sp. | reverse complement strand
GGTCCTCGCCGACCACGCCGGTGCCGGCGCGTGGTCGCTCGACCCGGGGGCGAGCTGCGGGGTGCACGGCGCCGTCGTCCTCGCCACGTGCAACCGGCTCGAGCTCTACCTCGACGTCGACGACACGGCGACGGCCGCTGCGCATGTGCGCCGCGCGCTCGCCCGGGTGAGCGGTCTCGACCCGGCGGAGGTCGCGCAGTTCACGCACGCGCTCGCGGGCGACGCCGCCGCCCGGCATCTCTTCGAGGTGGCCGCCGGCCTCGACTCGATGGTGGTGGGGGAGCGGGAGATCGCGGGCCAGGTCCGGCGCGCGCTGGCCTCCGCCCGCGTCGCGGGTCTCACGACGCCGCTGCTCGAGCGGTCCTTCCAGCACGCGTCGCGCACCTCCCGCGAGATCGCCGTCGCGACCGACCTCGGCCGTGCGAGTGCCTCCGTGGCGGCGGTGGCCCTCGACCTCGTCGGGCGACCACTCGCCGGTGCGCGGGCGGCGCTCGTGGGCACCGGCTCCTACGCCGGGGTCGTCCTCGCGGCGCTGCGCGCACGCGGCGTGGACGACGTCGTCGTGTGGTCGGCGTCCGGCCGCGCCCAGGCGTTCGCCCGGCGACACGACGTCACGGCCGTGCCCGAGCTGGCGTCCGCCGTGGCGGACGCCGACATCGTCGTCACCTGCCGAGGGACGGGGCCGGCGGTGCTCGACGCTGCCACGGTCGCGGCGGCACGGGGGGAGCTGCCCGACGCCGGGGAGCTCGTCGTCCTCGACCTCGCGCTCAACCGGGACGTCGAGCCCGCTGTGGGCGGGCTTCCCGGCGTACGGCTCGTCGACCTGGCGACGGTGCGCGAGCACGTGCCACGGGCGACCCGGGCCGAGGTCGAGCATGCCCGGGAGCTGGTCGCCCGCGGCGTCGAGCGGCTCGCCGCCGACCTCGCCGGCCGGGCGGTCGACGATGCCGTCGTGGCCCTCCGGCGCCGGGTCGAGGTGGCTGTCGCCGAGGAGATCGAGCGGCTCCCCGCCGACGGGCAGCTCGCCGCCGCGGACGCCGCCCGGGCGCTGCGCCGGCTGGCGGCGCGGCTCCTCCACGCGCCCACCGTCCACGCGCGCAGCGCCGCCCGGGAGGGCCGCGCCGTCGAGCACGTCCGGGCGCTGGAGCAGGTCCTCGGGCTGTCGGTGCCGGCCCCGGAGCCCGGGGCGCTCGACCGGGGGCCGGCGCGGGACGCGCCCGTCACCTGACGGCGGGCAGGCGGTACCCGGCGGCGGCCTCCGCCGGGTCGAGGGCGGCCGCGACCGCGGCCACCCGGTTCTGCACCCCGAGGCGCTCGTAGGCGTTCTCCAGGTGCTTGCGCACGGTCCCCTCGGAGATCCCCAGGGCGCGGGCGATGAGCCGGTTCGGCATGCCGAACCGCACCAGACGCAGCACCTCGAGCTGGCGCGGGGTGAGCACCGGCCGCGCGGCGGGTGGCTCCGTGGCCGCCGCCTCCAGCAGCGGCCGCAGGTGGGGGTGGAGCAGGCGCAGGATGACGAGCTCACGCTCGGTGAGCGGCTTGCCCGAACGCCGCGGGAGGATGATCCGCGAGGACCGGGACGGCCCACCAGGGTGTCCTGCGACCACGTCGTCGACCACGAGCTCCCGGCTCGTCACCTCACGACCCACCTCCCGCACCGTGGGCCGGCGCCGCGCCGCCGTCACGACCGGCGTCCCGGGACGTTCGACGACCCCGCGCCGGCCGCTCCACCACAGCACACCGAGCAGCGCCAGGGCCGCATCGTCCACGGCCGCCACCGGGTCGGGGCCGTGCTGCGTGGCTGTGCCGTCGAACCCGAGGAGGCTCCCCAGCAGTCGGAGCACCTCGAGGACCGCCTCGACGGGGGACACGTCCGCCCGCGGGCGGGTGAGGTCGAGGATGTCGCGCAGGGTCGCGATCTCGCCCGTCGTGAGGTCCGCGTGGGTCATCGTCGCCTCCCGGGCGGGGAGGGGACCCACGGTACTCCCGGGAAGGGGCGGCGTATACGCGCAACGTCGTATTCCGGTGTGCGGTGGCCGGCAGGACAGTGGACGGGTCGTCGACGACCCGTGACGTCCCCCGGGCCCAGGGGGACGCGCGGCGCACCCGAGGAGGTCGACATGCGTACTCTCTCCCGCACCCGCCTGGTGGTGGCAGCGAGCACCCTGCTGGTGGGTGGCTGTCTCGCCGCCGGAGCACCCCCGCACGTCGCCCCGCAGGACGCGCCGGGGAGCGAGCTGGTCTCCGCCGCCCCCCGGCACCACTACTACCTGTGACCGCCGACGGCGCCCGGAGGCAGACCCCGTCCGGGCGCCGTCCGCGTGCCGACTCAGTCGTGCTCCGGGAACCCGAGGTTGAGCCCTCCGTGGCTCGGGTCCAGCCACCTGCTGGTCACCGCCTTCTCCCGGGTGAAGAAGGACAGCCCGTGCCTCCCGTAGGCCTTGGCGTCGCCGAACAGCGAGGCCTTCCAGCCGCCGAAGGAGTAGTAGGCGACCGGCACCGGGATCGGGACGTTGACGCCGACCATCCCGGCCGTCACCTCGAGCTGGAACCGGCGGACCGCCCCGCCGTCGTTGGTGAAGATCGCGGCGCCGTTGCCGTAGGGGCTGGCGTTGATGATCTCCAGCCCTTCCTCGTACCCGGAGACGCGGACGAGGGAGAGCACGGGTCCGAAGATCTCGTCGGTGTACGCCCTGGACGACGTCGGCACCCGGTCGAGGAGCGTGGGTCCGAGCCAGAACCCGTCGGGGTCGCCGTCGGGCTCGATGGTGCGCCCGTCGACGACGAGCTCGGCGCCGTCGCCCACCGCGACGTCGACGTAGGACGCCACCCGGTCGCGGTGCTCACCGGTGATGAGCGGGCCCATGTCCGTCCCGCGGCGACCGTCGCCGATCCGCAGCCCCGACATCCGCTCCCGGATCTTGGCGACGAGCTCGTCGGCGATGGAGTCCACCGCGAGCACCACCGAGATCGCCATGCACCGTTCACCGGCCGAGCCGAAGCCGGCGTTCACGGCGGCGTCCGCGACGAGGTCGAGGTCGGCGTCCGGCAGCACGAGCATGTGGTTCTTCGCCCCGCCGAGCGCCTGCACCCGCTTGCCGTGGGCGGTGGCGGTCTCGTACACGTGCCTGGCGATCGGCGTGGAGCCGACGAAGGAGATCGCGGCGACGTCCGGGTGGGTGAGCAGGGTGTCCACGGCCTCCTTGTCCCCGTGCACGACGTTGAACACGCCGTCGGGGAGCCCGGCCTCCTTGAGCAGTGCGGCCATCCAGTTGGCTGCGCTGGGGTCCTTCTCCGAGGGCTTGAGGACGACGGCGTTCCCGGCCGCGATCGCGAGCGGGAAGAACCACAGCGGGACCATCGCGGGGAAGTTGAACGGGCTGATGATCCCGACGACGCCCAGCGGCTGCACCACCGAGTAGACGTCGACGCCGGTGGAGACGTTCACCGAGTACTCACCCTTGAGGTGGGCGGAGGCGCCACAGGCGAACTCCACCACCTCCAGCCCGCGGGCGATCTCCCCGCCCGCGTCGGCGAGCACCTTGCCGTGCTCGGAGGTGAGGATGTGCGCCAGCTCCTCCTGCCGGGCCGCCAGCAGTTCCCGGAAGGCGAACAGCACCTGCTGGCGCTTGGCCATGGACACCTGGCTCCACGCCGTGAACGCCTCCTGGGCGGCGGCGACGGCGGTGTCCACGTCCGCTGCCGCGGCGAAGCGGACGTGCTTGCTCACCTCCCCCTTCGCCGGGTCGTAGACCGGCCCCGTGCGCGTGCCGCTGCCCGCGTGTGGGGCGCCGGCGATCCAGTGGTCCAGGACCTCGGTACCTGTCATGGTCATGCGTTGTCTCCTTCCGGGAAGGTCGGTCAGCCGAGCAGGCCCAGTGCGAGCACCTCGTCGAGGGCGGCCACGCCCCGGGCCACCTCCTCGGGGGTGATGACGCACGGCGGCACGACGTGGATGCGGTTGTCGACGGTGAGCGGGAGCACCCCGCGGGCGAGCAGCTCGGACTTCACCCGCCCCATCACGGGCCCGCCCACCGGCTCGCGGGAGGTCCGGTCGGCCACCAGCTCCACGGCCCAGAACACACCCTCGCCACGGACCTCGCCGACGACGCCGTGCCGCTCGGCGAGCTCGCGCAGCGCGGGGCCGAGCACGTCGGTGCCGATGCGCGCGGCGTGCTCGACGATGCCCTCCGCCGCCATCGCGCTGATCGAGCCGACGATGCTCGCCATCGCGAGCGGGTGGCCGGAGTAGGTCAGTCCGCCGGGGAAGACCCGGTCGTCGAACGTGGCGGCGATCTCCTGGGAGAGGATGACTCCGCCGGCCGGGACGTACCCGGAGTTCACCCCCTTGGCGAAGGTGATGAGGTCCGGGACGACGTCGTAGCCGTCGAGCGCGAACCACCGGCCGGTACGGCCGAAGCCGGCCATGACCTCGTCGAGGATGAGCTTGATCCCGTGCCGTTCGGTCAGCTCGCGCACCCCGCTGAGATACCCCGGTGGGGGCATGAGGATCCCGGCCGTCCCCGGGACCGTCTCGAGCAGGACGGCGGCGACCGACTCCGGGCCCTCGCAGGCGATGACCCGCTCCAGGTGGCGCAGCGCCCGCTCGCTCTCCTCCTCCGGGGTCGTGGCCCAGAACTCGCTGCGGTACAGGTACGGCCCGAAGAAGTGCACGTGTGCCCGGGCGTACTCGTTGGGGATGCGGCGCCAGTCGCCGGTGGCCACGATCGCCGCCGCGGTGTTGCCGTGGTAGGAGCGGTAGGTGGACAGCACCTTGTCCCGCCCAGTGTGCAGCCGAGCCATCCGGATCGCGTTCTCGACCGCGTCGGCACCCCCGTTGGTGAAGAAGACCTTGTCCATGCCCGACGGCGCACGCTCGGTGATGAGCCGGGCCGCCTCGCTCCGCGCCGCGTTGGCGTGCGGCGGCGCGACCGTGGTGAGGACGTCGGCCTGCT
>DAHVRG010000084.1 GCA_027322565.1 Georgenia sp. | reverse complement strand
GCCGGGACGGCGGACGCGTCGGCTGCGGCGGCGCCGGGCCCCACGGTCGGGGCGGCGGGCGGCATGCCCGGTGCCCACGACCGGTCCTCGGTCGGCACCCGGCGCAGCGCCGCGAGGACGTCGGCGGCGCTCCACGTGCGGGCGTCCCGGTCCGGAGTCAGGCAGGCCTCGAGGGCCGCGAGCAGCTCGGCGGGCAGGTCGGGCGGCAGCGCCCGCCGGTCGTTCATCCGCACCCGGCGCAGGTAGGCGAGAGCGGTGTCGTCGTCGGCGTCGTCGCCGGCGAACGGGGCCCGGCCGGCGAGGAGGGTGAAGAGCGTGGAGCCGAGCGACCACACGTCGTCGGCGGCAGTCGGCTCGGCGCCGTCGAGCACCTGCGGGGAGGCATGCCGGTAGCTGAACCGCTCGAGGGAGGCGGTGTGCCCGGAGTCGGCCATCCGCGCGATCCCGAAGTCGCTGAGCACGTAGGACGTCGGCAGGAGGAGGATGTTCTGCGGCTTGACGTCGCGGTGCAGCACCCCGTGCGAGTGCGCGAAGGCGAGCGCGTCGGCCACCGCCGTCCCCGCGGCGACCACCTCCGACACCGGCAGCGGGCCGTGCGTGCGCAGCCGGTCGTGCAGCGAGCCCAGGTCGTGGAACTCCATGACGAGGCAGGGCCGGCCGTCCGCCGTCGTCGTCGTGTCGATGACGGTGACGATGTGGGGATGCTGACGCCCGAGCCGCACCGTGATGGCGAGCTCACGCGCGAACCGGGCCTGCGCGGTCGGGTCGGTGACGTCGATGACCTTGACCGCGACGTCCCGGCCCACGGGCGCGGTAGACCACGCTGTCCCCACCCCGCGCCACCTCGGTGAGCCGGGAGTACCCGGGGACGACGACGGCGCGCGTGCTCGTCGGCACGTCCGGTGCCCACTCGTGGTCTCTCGTCAAGGCGCCCGCCCGCGGTCGGTCCGTCGTCAGCTGTCCTGGGAGGAGGATAGCGACCGACGCACCGGCCGGGCCGCGCGTCCCAGCGCCACTCCCGCGAGGGCGATGGCGCCGCCCGCGAGCGTGAGCGCGGAGGGGCTCTCGTCGAGCATCAGCCAGGAGAGCAGCACCGAGACGACGGTGACGAGGTAAGCGACCATCCCCAGCCGTCCCGCCGGGATGCGGGCCAGGGCGTAGCCCCACGTGCTGAAGGCGAGCGCGGTGGAGAACACCCCGAGGTAGACGACACCCAGGGCCGCGGCCGGCTCGGCCCCGCGCAGCTCCGACGTGAGCGCGGGGGTGAAGGGCAGGAGGACGACCGTCCCGACGACGAAGCCGAGCCACGTCGCGGCCAGCGTGTCGACCCGCCGGAGGATGGCCTTCTGCAGCAGGACCGACGTCGCGTAGATGACGGCGGCGAGCAGGGCGAGGCCGACACCCCGGGCGGCGCCCGGGCCGGTGAGGAGGCCGCCGCCGGAGACGCCGACGGACATGATGGTCACCCCGACCAGCCCGACGACGGCCCCGACGAGGAGCCGGCGCGTCAGCCCCTCACGCAGCAGCGTGCCCGCGCCGAGCGCGATGAGGAGCGGGGCGACGTTGACGAAGAGCGCCGCCGTGCCGGCGTCCACGTGCTGCTCGGCCGCGTTGAGCGCGAGGTGGTACCCCGCGAACCACAGCACCCCGTAGGTGAGGACGAGGCCGAGGAGCCGGCCGCGTGGGACCCGGCGCAGAACTCCGGAGCGCAGGGCGAACGGTGCCATGACGAGCGTGGCGACACCCATCCGGAGCAGGGCCATCGGGCCGGGGGAGAGGTCGGTCCCCGCCGCCCGGATGACGACGAACGACGATCCCCACAGCAGCACGGTCACCCCGACTGCGGCGACGGCCAGGACGGGGCGGGCGGCTGTGCGTTCCGGGGCGGGGGCGGTCTCCACTCTCATACCCTCCGCGGCGTTCGACGCCGGTGCACGTCGTTCACCCGGGTCCGCCGTCGCGGAGGATCAGCCCTCCTGGGTGTCCTCGGTGCGGCGGAGCACCTCGGTGAGGCGGTTCGCGGCGGAGACCACGGCGCCCGCGTGCAGCCGGCCCGGCTGCCGGCCCATGCGCTCGATCGGGCCGGAGACCGAGACGGCGGCGAGCACCCGGCCGGAGGGCCCACGGACCGGCGCCGAGACGGAGGCGACCCCCGGCTCCCGCTCGCCGACCGACTGGGCCCAGCCGCGGCGGCGGACGCCGGAGAGGATGGTCGCCGTGAAGCTCGCGCCCTGGAGTCCGCGATGGAGGCGGTCGGGCTCCTCCCAGGCGAGCAGCACCTGCGCCGCGGACCCGGCGAGCATGGTGAGCGTCGCCCCGACCGGGATGGAGTCGCGCAGCCCCATCTGACGCTCGGCGGCGGCCACGCAGATGCGCTGGTCGCCCTGGCGGCGGTAGAGCTGGACGGACTCGCCGGTGTGGTCCCGGACGGCGGTGAGCACCGGACCCGCGGCCGCGAGGAGGCGGTCCTCACCAGCGGCGGAGGCCAGCTCTCTCAGGCGCGGGCCGAGGATGAACCGGCCCTGCATGTCGCGGGCGACGAAACGGTGGAACTCGAGTGCGACGGCCAGTCGGTGAGCGGTCGGCCGCGCGAGGTGGGTGGCGGCGACGAGCTGGGCGAGGGTGGCTGGACCCGCCTCGAGGGCGCTGAGAACCGTGGCGGCCTTGTCAAGGACGCCGACTCCGCTAGAGTTGTCCATGTGGCGATATTGCCATCTCACGTTCTGAGATGCAAGCCCATGAGGCCGACAGGGCCCGAGCCAAGACTGAGAGAACCGCGGTCACCCCGCGCCCGAGAGGTGGACAAGGAAATGAGCGGCACCCTGGCAGAGAAGGTGTGGAACGCGCACGTCGTGCGCGAAGGCAGCGACGGAGCTCCCGACCTCCTCTACATCGACCTTCACCTCGTCCACGAGGTGACGAGCCCCCAGGCCTTCGAGGGGCTGCGGCTCGCGGGACGCCAGGTACGCCGGCCGGACCTCACCATCGCCACCGAGGACCACAACACCCCCACGCTCGACATCGACCTGCCCATCGCGGACAAGACGAGCCGCACGCAGATCGAGACGCTGCGGAAGAACGCCAGGGACTTCGGCATCCGCATCCACTCGCTGGGCGACGCGGACCAGGGCATCGTCCACGTCGTCGGGCCTCAGCTCGGGCTGACCATGCCCGGCCTCACGGTCGTCTGCGGTGACTCCCACACGAGCACCCACGGCGCCTTCGGCGCGCTGGCCTTCGGGATCGGCACCAGTGAGGTCGAGCACGTCCTGGCCACCCAGACGCTGCCGCTGCAGCCGTTCAAGACGATGGCGATCAACGTCGAGGGGCAGCTGCCCGAGGGCACGACGGCCAAGGACATCATCCTGGCGATCATCGCCAAGATCGGCACCGGCGGCGGCCAGGGCTACGTGCTCGAGTACCGCGGCGAGGCCATCCGCTCGCTGTCGATGGAGGCGCGGATGACCATCTGCAACATGTCCATCGAGGCCGGCGCCCGCGCCGGCATGATCGCCCCCGACGAGACGACCTTCGAGTACCTCAAGGGCCGCCCGCACGCCCCGCAGGGCGCCGACTGGGACGCCGCCGTCGAGTACTGGAGGACCCTGCGCAGCGACGACGACGCCGTGTTCGACGCCGAGGTCACCCTCGACGCGTCCGACCTCGAGCCCTTCGTCACCTGGGGCACCAACCCGGGCCAGGGCCTGCCGCTGTCCGGCCGCGTCCCGGACCCGGCCGAGCTGAACGACGAGTCCGAGCGGGTCGCCGCCGAGCGCGCTCTGGAGTACATGGGGCTCGAGCCGGGCACCGCGCTGCGCGACATCGCGGTGGACACCGTCTTCATCGGCTCGTGCACCAACGGTCGCATCGAGGACCTGCGCGCCGTCGCCGACGTCATCAAGGGCCGCAAGAAGCACGACGACGTCCGCGTCCTCGTCGTCCCCGGCTCCGCCCGGGTGCGTCTGCAGGCCGAGGCCGAGGGCCTGGACCAGATCTTCCTCGAGTTCGGCGCCGAGTGGCGCAACGCCGGGTGCTCGATGTGCCTGGGGATGAACCCCGACCAGCTCAAGCCGGGAGAGCGGGCCGCCTCGACCTCCAACCGCAACTTCGAGGGGCGCCAGGGCAAGGGCGGGCGCACCCACCTCGTCTCCCCGCTCGTCGCCGCCGCAACCGCCGTGCGGGGGACGCTGTCCTCGCCGGCCGACCTCGAGCCCGCCCGCCCGCTGGTCAGCGCCTGAGAGAAGGAACATCGCCATGGAGAAGTTCACCCAGCACACCGGCGTCGGCGTCCCGCTGCGGCGCAGCAACGTCGACACCGACCAGATCATCCCGGCGGTCTACCTCAAGCGGGTGACCCGCACCGGCTTCGAGGACGCCCTCTTCGCCGCCTGGCGCGGCGACCCCGACTTCGTCCTCAACCAGGAGGCCTACCGGAACGGCTCCGTGCTCGTCGCCGGCCCGGACTTCGGCACCGGCTCCTCCCGCGAGCACGCCGTGTGGGCGCTCAAGGACTACGGCTTCAAGGCCGTCCTCGCCTCCCGCTTCGCCGACATCTTCCGCGGCAACGCGGGCAAGCAGGGCCTCGTGGCCGGCGTGCTCGCCCAGGAGGACGTCGAGCAGATCTGGAAGATCCTGGAGAACGAGCCGGGTACGGAGGTGACCGTCGACCTCGTCTCCCGCACCGTCACCTGCGGCTCGGTCACCGCCCAGTTCCAGATCGACGACTACACCCGCTGGCGGCTTATGGAGGGCCTGGACGACATCGGCCTCACCCTCCAGCACGAGGAGGACATCACCGCCTT
>DAHVRG010000160.1 GCA_027322565.1 Georgenia sp. | reverse complement strand
CCGCACGACATCCAGCGGATGAACACCCTGCTGCTCCAGCTGCGCGACAAGGGCAACACCGTGCTCGTCGTCGAGCACAAGCCGGAGATGATCGCCATCGCCGACGACGTCGTCGACCTGGGTCCCGGGGCGGGCAGCGCGGGCGGTGAGGTGGTCTACCAGGGGTCGCTGGAGGGGCTGCGGGACAGCGGGACCCTCACCGGCCGGCACCTGGACGACCGGGTGGCGCTCAAGGGCTCCTACCGCACGCCCACCGGCGCGCTGGAGATCCGCGGCGCGCGGCAGAACAACCTCCAGGACGTCGACGTCGACGTGCCCACCGGGGTGCTCACCGTCGTCACCGGCGTTGCCGGCTCGGGCAAGAGCTCGCTCATCCACGGCAACCTCGGCAAGCGCGATGGCGTCGTCGTCGTCGACCAGGGCCAGATCCGGGGGTCGCGCCGCTCCAACCCGGCGACCTACACCGGCCTGCTCGAGCCGATCCGTAAGGCCTTCGCCAAGGCGAACGGCGTCAAGCCGGCGCTCTTCAGCCCGAACTCCGAGGGCGCCTGCCCCGTCTGCAACGGCGCCGGTGTCATCTTCACCGAGCTCGGCTTCATGGACACGGTGACGACGACGTGCGAGGAGTGCGAGGGCCGCCGCTTCCAGGCCGCCGTCCTCGAGTACACGCTGGCCGGACGCAACATCGCTGAGGTGCTCGAGATGTCGGTCGCCGAGGCGGAGGAGCTCTTCGGCGCGGGGGAGGCCCGCACCCCGGCCGCGCACAAGGTCCTCGACCGGCTCGCCGACGTCGGGCTGGGCTACCTCACCCTGGGCCAGCCGCTCACCACCCTGTCCGGTGGCGAGCGCCAGCGGCTCAAGCTCGCCGTGCACATGGGGGAGAAGGGCGGGGTCTACGTCCTCGACGAGCCGACCACCGGCCTCCACCTCGCCGACGTCCACCAGCTGCTCGCCCTGCTCGACCGGCTGGTCGACTCGGGCAGGACCGTCATCGTCATCGAGCACCACCAGGCCGTGATGGCGCACGCGGACTGGATCCTCGACCTCGGCCCGGGTGCCGGGCACGACGGGGGGCGGGTGGTCTTCGAGGGCACACCGGCCGAGCTCGTCGCCGACCGGGCGACGCTCACCGGGGAGCACCTGGCGGCCTACGTGGGGGCGGTCTGACAGCGCCCCAGCCGACCGGGTAGGGTCCGGCTGCGGGGGCACCCTGTCGATCTCGTCGGTGTCGACGAACACGGAGGTTGGATCGTGGTCTCCCCGAACCCGGAGGTCCCGCTCGGCGTACGCGCGCGGAGCACCCGCCCGCTGCTCACCTGGCTCATGGCCGCCTTCGCGGTGCCGGTCCCGATCGGGATCGTGCTCGCGCTGCTGCCCCAGCTCATGGAGGTCGGCGAGGTCTCCCACTGGCCCTGGGAGGAGTACGGATTCTTCGGCTGGTGGCTCATCCCGCTGAGCCTCGCGGCGGCCGCCGCCTGCGGTGCCGCCCGCCCGGACCGGGGGCGCAGCCGGGCGGTGTGGCTGCTCAGCGCACTCGCCGTACTCGCCACGGCGGCGCTGTTCCTCAACCCGTAGGTCAGCTCGACAGCAGCCGCTCGAGGGGGATGGTGCCGTCCTGCCAGGGGAGCAGCGCCCACACGACGAGGTAGAGCCCGAGCCCGATCCCGGGCAGGAGGAAGGCGAGGAGCACGAGGAGGCGGACGAGCGCGAGGTTCGCGCCGAGATGGTGGGCCAGGCCGGCGGCGACGCCGCCGAGCATCCGCTCGGGGCCGCGGCGGAAGCCGGTGTTCCGGATCGTGTCGAAGAAGGATCTCATGGGACGACGCTAGGACCGGGCGGGTGGCGTGCACATCCGGGATGCCCCTGATATCCGTCCCTGACGCGGAGCGTCGAGTCCCTGCCAGACTGTCGGGATGGTGGAGAGGAACGCCGTCGTCACGGGTGCCGGCGGGCAGATCGGTGCGGCCCTGGTCACGCAGCTGCTGGACCGCGGGATGTCCGTCGTCGCGCTCGGTCGGGACCGCGAGCGCCTCCACGAGGTGGGGGCGCACCCGCGGGTCCGGGTGGTGCTCTGGGACCAGGGTGTGGGCGCGGAGCCGCCCGGGGAGCTGGGCGAGCTGTCGCGGGTGGACGCCCTCGTCCACGTCGCCGGCGTCGCCCCGGTGACTCCCGTGGCGACGACGACTGCCGCCGAGTTCACCCGGCTCATGTCGGTGAACGTCGTCTCGGCGGGGGCCTCACGGCGGCCCTGCTCCCGGCGCTCCGGGCGGCCGGGGGCCACGTCGTCTTCGTCAACAGCTCCGCGGGCCTGCGCGGTGTGCCGGGGTGGTCGGGATATCTGGGCAGCAAGTCCGCCCTGCGTCACCTCGCCGACGCGCTGCGGAGCGAGGAGCCCATGATCCGGGTGACGACCGTCTACCCGGGAGCCGTGGCGACCGACCTGCTCCGGGCGGTCCGCGTGGAGCGCGGGCAGCCCTACGACCCGGACCGGGCCGTAGGGGTGCACAGTGCCGCGGCGCTCATCGCGGGGGTGCTCGACCACCCGGACGACGCCTACGTCACCGAGCTCTCCTTCGCGAGACCGTAGCCGGCCTCACGGTCACCATTCGGCGGGCATACTCGCCTTGCCGTCGAGCCACAGCCGGTCCGAGGCGTCGGAGTGGGTGCCGCCGGAGTTCACATGCTTGGTGCTGATCCGCTCACCCTTGGTGATGACGTGGACCATGGCCATGGCATGCCCGCGGCCCAGGCCGTGCTCGTCCTTGAGCCACTCGATGATCGGGGTGGCCTTCGTGCCGGGGCCGAAGCCCCGGGCCGTCGCCTGCTCGAGCAGCTGGCGGGGCGTGAGCCCGGTCTTGGTCTCGACCGCGTCGAGGTAGGCCTGGAACGACATGGGAGACCCTTCGTCAGGAGGTCCGCGCGGCTGCGCAGTGTGCGGTGAACCTACGGCCATGCCGCTCCGGCCGGCAACGAAATTGTCAGTCATGCGGTGCGGCGCCGTCCCACCAGCGCAGGGCACGCAGCGCCCGGAGCGTCACCCACCGGCTGGGGAAGCCCTCGGACTCGTCGAGGTCGAGGAGCGTCGGGCCCTCGTGGGCGTTCTCCAGGTGCCAGCGGCCCTTCTCGTCTGCCTTCCCGCGCACGACCGCCACGGCCTCGCCCAGCCGGGGGTCGCATCGGTCGGCGGTGCGGAAGTGCTCCAGCCCGCGCAGGACGTCGTGGAACCAGCGCACCGGGTAGGAGAGCATCGTCATCCGGGGGTCCGGGACGGTGCCGTCGGAGCGGCGGCGGAAGAGCCCGCGCTCGAGGAGGTACTCCTCGCCGGTGCGACGTGCGTCCTGAGCGGCGGCGGTGGCCGCACCGGTGCGTTCCCAGGCGCGCAGTCCCTCCACCGCACAGATCGTCGAGTGGAACGAGGACACCGTCGC
>DAHVRG010000077.1 GCA_027322565.1 Georgenia sp. | reverse complement strand
TGCGGGCGGAGTCCGCGGCCGGGCGCCCCGTCGTCGCCGCCCTCGGGCACCTCGGCAACTGGGACCTCGCGGGTGCCTGGGCCACCCGGTACCTCGCGCACGTCGTCACGGTCGCCGAGCGGCTCGAGCCGGCCGAGCTCTTCGAGGGTTTCCTCAGCTTCCGCCGTGGCCTGGGGATGACGATCATTCCGCTGGCGCACGACGGCTCGACCTTCCGCGGGCTCCTGCGGGCGAGCCGGCAGGGCGCCCCCCTCATCCCGCTGCTCGCCGACCGGGACCTGTCCCGGGCCGGGGTCGAGGTCCAGCTCCTGGGCGAGCGTGCGCGGGTGGCGCCCGGTCCGGCCGCCCTGGCGCTGGCGATCGACGCCAAGCTCGCCTTCGTCACCATCCGCTACGAGCGGCTGCGAGGACCGCGCCGGCACGCGGCAGGGAGCCGCTGGGGGATCGTCATCGAGTTCAGCGACCCGCTCACGCCGCCCCGCGACATGCCCCGGGACCGGGCGATCGCCAGCTGACCCAGCAGTGGGTCGACCTGCTCGGGGACGCCGTGCGCACCTACCCGGAGGACTGGCACATGCTGCAGCCGGTCTTCGTCACGGACCTGGACCCCGAGCGCCTCAAGCCAGCGGGGAGTGTGGCCTGATGCGGATCGGGATCGTGTGCGGCTACTCCTTCGACGTCCCCGGCGGGGTGCAGTTCCACGTCCGGGACCTCGCCGAGCACCTCATCGCCACCGGTCACGAGGTCAGCGTCCTCGCCCCCGCCGAGGAGGGCACACCCGTGCCGGACTACGTCGTGCCGGCGGGCCGCACCGTCGCCGTGCCCTACAACGGCTCGGTCGCGCGGCTCAACTTCGGCCCCGTGGCGGCCTCCCGGGCCCGGCGCTGGCTGGAGGAGGGGGACTTCGACGTCCTCCACCTGCACGAGCCGATCCAGCCCAGCCTGTCGATGCTCGCCCTGTGGATCGCGGACGGCCCGATCGTCGCGACGTTCCACACCGCGATGAACCGGTCCCGGGCGCTCCAGGTCGCCTCCCCGCTCGTGCGGCCGCTCCTGGAGAAGATCACCGGCCGGATCGCCGTCTCCGAGGAGGCCCGCCGCACGGTCGTCGAGCACCTCGGCGGGGACGCCGTCGTCGTTCCCAACGGGGTCTTCGTCGACCGCTTCGCCCAGGCGCACCGGGCGGAGGCCTGGTGCGGGACCGACGAGCGGCCGACCGTCGCCTTCCTCGGCCGCCTCGACGAGCCCCGCAAGGGGCTACCGGTGCTCGCCGCCGCGATCCCGCAGGTCCTGGAGCAGGTCCCCGGCGCGCGGTTCCTCATCGCCGGCCGCGGCGAGGCCGCCGACTACCGTCAGAGCCTCGGGCACCTCGGTGACGCAGTGACCTTCCTCGGCCCGGTGAGCGACCTTGAGAAGGAGTCGCTGCTCGCGTCGGTCGACGTCTACGTCGCCCCCCACACCGGCGGGGAGAGCTTCGGCATCGTCCTCGTCGAGGCGATGAGCGGCGGCGCCCACGTCGTCGCCAGCGACATCCCCGCGTTCCGTGCCGTCCTCGACGGCGGCCGGTACGGCAGCCTCTTCCCCAACGGCGACGCCCGTGCGCTGGCGGCCGCGCTCAGCGCGTCCCTCGTGGACCGCGAGGCCACCCGCCCGGTGCGCGACGCGGCCGCGGCCGCCGTGCGCCGGTACGACTGGTCGGTGGTGACGGGAGAGGTCCTCGCCGTCTACGAGACGGTCACCGCGAGCGGCGGGCACGTCCACGAGGACGCCCGCTCCCGCACCGTCGTGGGCCGGCTGCGGGCCGCCCTCGACGGCCGGACGGAGGCCGAGCGATGAGCTGGGAGGGGTGGACCCTCGTCGCGGTGCTCCTCGTCATCGTCCTCGGGTGGGTGCTGTGGCTGCTCGCCCAGCGGGTCGACCGGCTGCACCGCAAGGTGCTGCGCTCCCGGGCGACGCTCGAGCTCCAGCTCGCCCAGCGGGCCGCCGCCGCCCACGAGCTGGCGATGAGCGGGGCCCTGGACCCGGTCGAGGCGGTGCTCTTCGCCGACGTCGCGCAGCGGGCCAGCGCGGGCGCGCCGGGAGGGGTGGTCCGCGACGGGCTCGAGGGGGAGCCCGACGTCACCGAGCCGCCGAGCGACGTCGACCGCTCGCTCGTCGAGTCCGAGCTCTCCCGCGCGCTGCGGGCGGTGCTCGAGTCGCGGGCCGACACCGAGCCCCTGAGCGAGGACCCGCTGGCGGCAGAGCCGCTGCGCCGCCTCGACGCCGCCTGGTACCGCCTCGAGCTCGCCCGTCGGTTCCACAACGCACACGTCGCCGAGGTGCGCCGGATGCGCGCCAACCCGGTCGTCCGGCTCCTCCGGCTGGCCGGCCGCGCGCCCATGCCCCAGGCCTTCGACATGGACGACACCCGGCCCCGGCTGTGACCCGTGCGACACCCGTCGCGCACCGCCCGGACCGTACCCTGATGCCATGACCTTCCCGCCCGAGCCCTACCCGCCGGCAGGGCGTCCCTATCCGGCTGCGCACGCTCCGCCGCAGCAGCCCCAGCCGGCGCCGTGGGGGCCGGGCGGGCCTCCCGCCCCGGCGCAGGCCCCGTGGCGCCCGCCCCGGCAGCATCGCGGCGGCACGGTGCTCGTCGTCGTCGGGATCGCCGTCGCCGTCGTCGCGCTCATCGCCACGGTGTCCCAGATCGCCGTGATGACGAGCGCGGGAGCCGCCGTCGTCGGGGGAGTCGTTGCGCTCGTCCCGCTCACCGCCGTCGTCCTCGGCATCCGCTGGGTCGACCGCTGGGAGCCCGAGCCGCGGTACGCGCTCGTCTTCGCGTTCCTCTGGGGCGCAGGCGTGTCCACCCTCGTGTCGCTGTGGCTCAACACCGCCTTCACCGACGCCGTCTACCACAGCACCGGGAACGTCGACACCGCGGAGATGGTCGGCGCCGCGATCGGGGCGCCCCTCATCGAGGAGTCCGCCAAGGGCCTGGGTGTGCTCATCCTCTTCCTCGCGCGCCGACGCTACTTCGACGGGCCGGTCGACGGCATCGTGTACGCCGCCATGGTCGCGGCGGGGTTCGCCTTCGTGGAGAACATCCTCTACTTCAGCAGCTCGATGGAGATCCTCCCGCAGATCTTCATCATGCGGGGCATCCTCTCGCCCTTCGCCCACGTGCTGTTCACCGTCGCCATCGGGATCGCCCTCGGGCTCGCCGCCCGCAGCCGGTCCGCGTTCATGTGGCTGCCGGCGTTCCCCGCGGGCTGGACCGTGGCCGTCATCCTCCACGCCCTGTGGAACGGGAGCACGTTCACCGGCCAGTTCTTCGGTCTCTACGTGCTCGTCCAGGTGCCCCTCTTCGTCTCGGCGGTCATCCTCGCCGCGTGGCTGCGCCGCCGGGAACGCCAGGTCATCACCGCGCGGCTCGTGGAGTACGCCCGGGCGGGCTGGTTCGCGCCGCACGAGGTCACCATGCTCGGCTCCTTCCCGGGCCGGCGCGCGGCCCTGTCCTGGGCCGGACGGGGCGGCCCCGTGGCGAAGCGGGCGATGCGGGACTTCCAGCGGTCGGCGACCTCGCTGGCGCTCAGCCGGCAGCGGTTCGTCACGGGCCGCGCCGAGCGAACCTACCACCACGACGAGCGCCTGCTGCTCGACCGCGTCACCGGCGCGCGGGCGACCTTCCTCCGGGCGCTGACAATGGTGCGCTGACCCCCGCGGAATAACAGCTTCCCGGTCGCACCGGGAGGCGGGCGCGATGGCGGTTCCCCGTGAAAGGACCCGCCATGACGCACGCTCTCCAGTACGACGCCTCCCTCGCCGACCTGCGCCGTGCGGTGCGGGGCGAGGTTCTCCTCCCCGGCGACGCCGGCTTCGACGCCGCCCGCCGGCCCTGGAACCTCGCGGTCGACCAGCCGGCCGCGGCGGTGGTGACCGCGGCGGACGCCGCCGACGTCGCCGCGCTCGTCCGGTTCGCGGCCGGGGCCGGGCTGGCGGTCGCCCCGCAACCGAACGGGCACGGCGCGACCGGACGCACGGAGGGCGCCGTCCTCCTGCGCATCGGCGCACTCGACGCGATCACGGTCGACCCCGTCGCCCGCCGTGCCCGGATCGGGGCAGGGGTACGGTCCGGCGACCTCCAGCGGGCGACCGCGCACCACGGCCTGACCGCCCTCCCGGGCAGCTCCCCGGTGGTGAGCGTCGCCGGCGCCGCACTCGGCGGGGGACTGAGCTGGTTCTCCCGGGCGTTCGGCTGGGTGGCCGACAGCGTCGTGGCCTTCGACGTCGTCGACGCACACGGGGAGGAGCGGGCGGTCACCGCCGCGACCGACCCGGACCTCTTCTGGGCGCTGCGCGGCGGGGGAGGCGACTACGCCGTCGTCACCGCCCTGGAGCTCTCCCTGCGCGACGCCGCCCGCGTCCACGGCGGACGGGTGCTGTGGGAGGGGCGTCATACCGGCGTGGTGGCCGAGGCGTTCCGCACGCTGACGGCGGACGCCCCACGCGAGCTCACCCTGTGGCTCGAGCTGCTCCACTTCCCCGGGGCGGAGCCGATGGTCGCGATCGACACGACGTTCCTCGGCCCCGAGGACGAGGCCCGGGACCTCCTCGCCGCGCTCGACCGCCTCCCCCCCCGGCGCTCTCCGACACCCGCGGCCCGCTGTCCGTCGCCGAGCTCGGGAGCATCACGGCCGAGCCGACCGAGCCCTCCGCGGGAATGACGCGCGAGGAGCTGCTCCACCACCTCGACGACGCGGCGCTGGCCACGCTCGTCGACACTCCGCTCGTCCCGCTCATGACCGCCCAGGTCCGCCACCTCGGCGGTGCGCTCACCGAACCTAGCGACTCGCCGCACGGCCCGCTCCCCGAGCCCTACGCCCTCTACCTCTTCGGCGTGCCGAGCGACCCGGCCACGGTCCGGGGGATCGAGGCGAAGCAGCGCGAGCTCCTCTCCGGGCTGCCGGTCGCCGGACGCAAGCCGGTGACCTTCCTCAACCGGGACGAGCAGCTCGCAGACGCCCTCCCCGCCGCAGCCGTCGAACGGCTCCGCCGGATCAAGACCGAGCGCGACCCCGACGGGGTCATCCGGAGCAACCTCAGCGCCCACGGGACGGTGCAGCCGTGATCGCCGTCGTCGGTCACCTCGTCGTCGACCCCGCCCAGCGCGACCGGGTCGTCGACCTGTCCCGGGAGGCGGTGCTCGCCGCGCGGGACACCCCCGGCTGCCTGCGCTTCGCCGTCGCCGCCGACCCCGTCGCCGAGGACCGGGTCAACGTGAGCGAGCTGTGGGTGGACCGCGACACCCTCGAGCGGTTCCGTGGCGCCGGGCCCTCCGGAGAGCTCGGCGACCTCGTCCGGGACGCCGTCGTCCGCGAGCTCGAGGCGTGAGCACGCCCCCGGAGGCGACTCCCGCTCACCTAGACTGGTGAGGTCCCGCCCCCGCCACCAGCCCGAGGTCACCGTGTCCCAGGAGCCCACCACGTCCGCCCCCCAGGAGCCGCAGGCCGCCACGGCCCGCGTGCGGCGGGGTCTGGCCGACCACCTCAAGGGCGGCGTCATCATGGACGTCGTCACCCCCGAACAGGCGCGGATCGCCGAGGACGCCGGGGCGGTGGCCGTCATGGCCCTGGAACGG
>DAHVRG010000072.1 GCA_027322565.1 Georgenia sp. | reverse complement strand
ACCGTCATGTCCCGCTCCTCGTCGGTGCGGTCGTGGCGGTCGACGTGCGGGACCTCGCTCACATCCCGCGCGAGGTAGACCCGCAGCGACTCGGTCGACCCGCCCGGGGTCGTGAAGTAGTCGACGAGGACGTCCCAGCGCTCCGCCCGCAGGTCGGTCTCCTCGGCGAGCTCGCGCTGTGCGGCCACGAGGTGGTCCTCCCCCGCGACGTCGAGCAGCCCGGCCGGGATCTCCCACAGCACGGCACGCACCGGGTGGCGGTACTGGTCGACGACGGCGACCTCCTCACCGTCCGGCCCCTCGCGCAGGGCGACGACGGCGACCGCGCCGGGGTGGTCGACGAACTCGCGCAGGACCGGCTCGGCGTCGTCCGGGCCGAGCCGCACCTCCTCGCCGACGAGGTCGAAGACCTGACCCTCGTGCAGCATCCGGCGGCGGACGACCTCCCGGCCGTCGTCCCGCCGGTCGGCGAGGGTCATGAACGCTCCGCGCCGGGTGCCGGGGTCTCCTCGGCGAGGTCGGTGGTGCGCCGGACGTCATGCTCCGCCGTCTCGGCCGGCGGCTCGGCGGCCTCGACCTCGAGGAGGCGGCCGGCGCGCTGCCGCTCGAGCGCCGCGCCGACGAGGCCGCGGAACAGCGGGTGGGCCGCCGTCGGCCGGGACTTGAACTCCGGGTGGGCCTGGGTCGCGACGTAGTACGGGTGCCGGGCGCGGTCGAGCTCGACGAACTCGACGAGCGAGGAGTCGGGCGACCGCCCGGAGATGTGCAGGCCCGCCTCGGCGAGGGCCTCCCGGTAGGTGTTGTTCACCTCGTAGCGGTGCCGGTGCCGCTCGGTGACACGGGTGGCGCCGTAGACCTCGGCGACCAGCGAGCCCTCCTCGAGCACCGCCTCGTAGCTGCCCAGCCGCATCGTGCCGCCCATGTCGCCGCCGCCCCCCTCGACGAAGTGGACCTGCTCGGCCATCGTCGCGACGACCGGGTCGGGGGTGGCGGGGTCGAACTCGGTCGAGGAGGCCTGCTCCAGCCCGAGGATGGTGCGTGCGTACTCGATGACCATGCACTGCAGCCCGAGGCAGATGCCGAGCGTGGGGATCTTGTTCTCGCGCGCGTACCGCAGCGCCCCGAGCTTGCCGTCGATGCCACGCACCCCGAACCCGCCCGGGACGAGGACGGCGTCGACGTCGTGCAGCGCCCTGCGTGCGCCGTCGGGGGTCGCGCAGTCGTCCGCCGGGACCCACCGGACGACCACCTGTGCCCGGTGGTGGAAGCCTCCCGCGCGCAGCGCCTCGGTGACGGAGAGGTAGGCGTCGGGCAGGTCGACATACTTGCCGACGAGCGCGACCTCGACCGTGTCCCGCGGGTGACGCACCCGGGTGAGGAGGTCGTCCCACTCCGACCAGTCGACGTCCCGGAAGGGCACGTCGAGCCGGCGCACGACGTAGGCGTCCAGCCCCTCGCGGTGGAGGACGGCGGGGATCTCGTAGATGGAGTCGGCGTCGCGGCACTCGATGACGGCCTCGCGCTCGACGTCGCACATGAGCGCGATCTTGTCCTTGACCCCCTCGGGGAGCTCGCGGTCGGTGCGGCAGACGATGGCGTCGGGCTGGATACCGATGCTGCGCAGCTCGCTCACGGAGTGCTGGGTCGGCTTGGTCTTCAGCTCCCCGCTCGTGCTCAGGTAGGGGACGAGGGAGACGTGGACGAAGAAGACGTTGTCGCGCCCGAGGTCGTGGCGGACCTGCCGGGCGGCCTCGAGGAAGGGCAGGGACTCGATGTCACCGACCGTCCCGCCGATCTCCGTGATGATGACGTGCGGCGGCTCGCTGCCGTCGACCGGGTTGGCCTGCGCGCGCATCCGCGCCTTGATCTCGTCGGTGATGTGCGGGATCACCTGGACGGTGTCGCCGAGATACTCACCGCGCCGCTCCTTGGCGAGCACCGTCGAGTACACCTGGCCGGTCGTGGCGTTGGCCGCGCGGGAGAGGTTGACGTCGAGGAAGCGCTCGTAGTGGCCGATGTCGAGGTCGGTCTCCGCGCCGTCCTCGGTGACGAAGACCTCCCCGTGCTGGAACGGGTTCATCGTGCCCGGGTCGACGTTGATGTACGGGTCAAGCTTCTGCATCGTCACCCGCAGACCGCGGGCGCGGAGCAGCTGACCGAGGCTCGAGGCCGTCAGCCCCTTGCCGAGGGAGGACGCCACCCCACCGGTGACGAAGATGTGTCGAGGGACTGTGTCGCCGCCTGCGCGGTGAAGGGTGACCACGGGGTTCCACCTTATCAGTCGGGTACCAGGCCGGAGTAGCAGCGCTGCAGCTGGTCGAGGACGTCGTCGGGGGTGGGCAGCCGGCCCGCGCGGGCCCGGGCGAGCCCGCGCAGCCGGTCACGCTCGGCGTCGTCGGCAAGCAGCCGGCCGACGGCCGCGGCGAGCGCCTCCGGCTCCGGTGGGACGAGGACGGCCGCCTCGGCGGTCACCTCCCCGGTGCCGCCGACGTCGGTGGCGACGACGGCGGCACCGGCCTGGAGAGCCTCCTGCACCGCGAGCGGCTGCCCCTCCCACGTCGACGTCGAAACGACGACGTCGGCTGTGCCGAGGAGGGCCGGCACGTCCTCCCGGCGACCGGCGACGACGACGGGCAGCCCCTCGGCAGCCACCCGGCGGCGCGGCTCGCCCTCCAGCGGCCCGTCCCCGACGACGACCCACCGCACCTGCTCCGGCGACCGGGAGAGCACGGCCGCAGCCTCGCAGAGCAGGCCGAGGCCCTTCTGCGGGGCGAGCCGCCCGACGGTGAGGAGGAGCCGTTCGCCGGCGGTGAGCCCGAGGTCCGTGCGCAGGCGGGCACGGGCGGCGGCGTCGAGCGGGCCGGGGTCGCGGTGCGGCGGGGCAGGGACGAGCGCGCGCTCCGCCGGG
>DAHVRG010000065.1 GCA_027322565.1 Georgenia sp. | reverse complement strand
GTCTTCAGCTTCGGACTCGTGGGGATCCTCCTGGCAGCCCCCGTCCTGGCTTGGCTGCTGCGCACGCTCGACAACAGGCTCGCCGCTGCGGCCAGCGTCGACCTCAGTACCAGGTCTGCCACCCTGCCCCTGATCCTCTGGGCCATGGTCGGTGGCGCCGTCGCTGACCTCGCGTGGTCGGGGACGCACACACTCGTCATGCGCACTGTCCTCAGGCTCCCGATCTGGTTCGGGAGCCTCGGGCTGGCCCACCTCGCAGATGGACTCGACCGGGAGGAGGGACGATCAGCGCGATCCCGCACCGGCCGCGCAAGGGGGAAGCGCAGACCGGGTGGGACGCGCGAGCACGGCGGTGCGCGGGGCAGCGTCGCCTCGGTCACGCGCGCGCCAGGACCGCGTCGCGCATCTGCTCCAGTGCCTGCCGCAGGATCGGCCGCGGCATCGCGAAGATGAGCCGGGCGAAGCCTTCCCCGGCCGTGCCGCAGGTCGTGCCGTCGGTGAGGGCGACACCCGCCTCGCGGCGGAAGAACCGGGCCGGGCCGCCGGGGAGGTCGAGCTCGCGGCAGTCGAGCCAGGCGATGTAGGTGCCTTCGACCGGGCTGAGCCGTATGCCGGGAATCTCGGCGACGAGCTCGGCGAGCAGGTCACGGTTGCCGCGCAGGTAGCCCACGACGTCGTCGAGCCAGCCCTGCCCGTGGGTGTAGGCGGCGATCGCGGCGCGCGCGCCGAGGAGCCCGACGGTGTCTCCCGCGTCGGTGGCGTAGGGCGCGAAGGCGGCGACGTCGGCGTCGTTGGACAGCACCATCTGCCCGCACTTCAGCCCGGGGACGTTCCATCCCTTCGAGGCGGCCACCGCGGTGATCGTGTGCCCGGCGGTGCGCGCGTCGAGCGAGGCGTAGGGGACGTGGGGGACCTCGTCGAGCAGGAGCGGGGCGTGGATCTCTTCGGCGAAGACCCGACCGCCGTGCCGGTCGACCACCGCCGCCAGGTCGGTGAGCTCCTCGCGGGTGAGGACCCGGCCCACCGGGTTCCACGGGTTGCACAGCACGAGCAGCCCGGCGCCGGCGGCGAACGCGGCGTCGATGCCGTCGAGGTCGAGCCGGTAACGGCCGTCGGCGTCGAGGAGCGAGGGCACCTCGACGACCTCGCGGTCCTGCGCCGGGATGACGGTGAGGAACGGCATGTACGCCGGGGTGGGGACGATGACGGGGGAGCCGGGCGGCGTGAAGCGCTGGATCGCTATGCGCAGCCCGGACAGCACGTCGGGCAGGAGGAAGACGTTGCCCTCCGGGAGGTGCCAGTCGAAGCTGCGCCCCAGCCACTGCGCGGTGGCGCGCCGGGCGGCGGTGCGCTCGGCGGCGGGAAGGTAGCCCATCGCCCGGGTGTCCGCCGCCTCCCGGACGACGTCAGCGACCTCCGGAGGCACCCCGAAGTCCATCTCGGCGATGAACGCACCGATCGAGTCGGGGAACAGCGTCCACTTGGTGCTGCCCGCGGCCCGCAGCTGCTCGACGGTGATCTCGTCGAAGGGGTGCACCGCTCCTCCTTGGTGACGACGGGTGGCGACGACACCGACGGTAACCTGCGCCCGCGGGCGCACCGGCGACCGGCGGGCAGTGGCTCACAGGTCGGACACCGACGGTGGTCGATGTCGCCCCGGGCGCTCAGTTCTGCCGGCGGGGGAGGTCTGCCCTCAAATGACCAGGATCCTGGCGGACATCTCCGTCTCCCTCGACGGCTTCGTCACCGGCCCGGACGCGGGTCCCGGCAACGGGCTCGGCACGGGCGGCGAGGCCCTCCACACCTGGGCGTTCTCCGACGACCCGGAGGACCAGCGGATCGTCCGGGAGGCGACGGCGCACTCGGGCGCCGTCGTCCTGGGCCGCCGGCTCTTCGACGTCGTCGACGCCCCCGACGGCTGGAGCGACGAGGTCGGGTACGGGGCCGCCGAGGTGGGCCGGCCCCCGTTCGTCGTCGTGACCACCACGCCACCGGAGCACGTGCGCCTGACCGACCTCGACTGGACGTTCGTCACGACGGGGATCGCCGACGCCGTCGCGGTGGCGCGGGAGCGGGCGGAGGCGGAGTCGGCCGCCAGGGGAGCGGACCTCGACGTCGTCCTCATGGGCGGCGGCGCCCTTGTCGGCTCGGCCCTGGTCGCGGGGCTCGTCGACGTGCTCTCACTGCACCTGGCGCCGGTCATCCTCGGCAGCGGGACCCCGCTGTTCACCGGTGGCCCGCCGCGCGCGCTCGTGCAGCGCAGCGTCCTGCAGACGTCGACGGCCACGCACCTCGTCTACGACGTCACCTGAGGCGGCAGGCGCGTACGGCTTCTCTCGCGCCCTTTCGGCACGGGCGACACTCGTGGCATTGTTGACACCTGCCGCTTTTCGGGAGCACTGCCTTGCCGATGGGCGGCGGGGCGCGGCGCCATCCCTGCGGGCGGGGGATGGCGCCGTCGTCCTCGCGGGCGCGCTTGCTGGTTCAGGGAGCGGGAGGCTGCGCCGCGCCGGGGCCTGTCCACCACACGGCGTGCGTGGTCAGCTCGTTCGGTCGTGGCTGGACCTGGAGCGTCGCCGCACCGAGATCCACGCGCAGACCGTCGTCACTGGACCGGCTGGACACAACGGTGAGCCCGTTCAGCGAGTCGAGCGCCACCAGGGCGTCGTCGTCCTGGCGGACCGCGTCCCAGCCCGGGTCGACCGAGAACGTCGCGTCGATGTAGAGCCGCACCTCGGTCCCCGCCTCGGGGGACGCAAGGGTGAGGAACGGCCATGCCTGGCGACGCCCCGCCTCGACGACGAACCATCCGTCGAGCCAGTGCGGGGCCAGGTGGGGAGCTCCTGCAGTGCGCGTCGGCACGGAGCCCTGCTGTGGTGTCCCCACCCGACCTCCCGTACCCGAGCACTGCCGGGGAAGGTAGCACGGTAGGCCGCCGGCCCATCCACCGCCGAGTCCCCCAGTGACGACGTCGCCCGACCTGGGTGATTTGACTCACGCCGTTCGCCTGCCGTTAACTGTTAACAGTCAACGAGGTCGGGAACGGCGCGTGAGGAGGCGCAGTGCAGATCCAGCCCATCAAGCAGGACTCACTCGGTGTGCAGGTGGCCGCCGAGCTGCGCCGGCTCATCGCGACGCGTCGGGTCGACCCGGGCACGGTCGTCGCCGAGGAGGCCCTGGCCGCACAGTTCGGGCTCAGCCGTGGCCCGATCCGCGAGGCGATCCGCGCCCTCACCAGCGAGGGGCTCATCGAGACCCAGGGCCGCCGGTCCATCATCCGCGGGCTCGCGGTCGAGGACATCGACGAGCTCTTCTCGCTGCGGTACGTGCTGGAGTCCGCCGCCGTGGAGTGGGCGATGGAGCGCGACCGCGACCACCTCGTCCGGCTGCTCGACGACGCGCTCGCGGAGATGGAGCGCGCCGTCCAGGGCGGGAGCGCGGAGGACTTCGCCGACGCGGACCTGCGCTTCCACTCGAGCCTGTACACCGTGGCGGGCCACCGGCGCCTCGAGGCCATCTGGGACCAGTACCGGCCCGGCATCCACCTGGTCCTCCTCGCCTCACGGACCACGTACAGCGATCTTGGCCCGTCGATCGAGAGCCACTACCGCTTGCGCGACCTCATCTCGAGTGGGGGCCTCGAGGACGTGCGAGCCGACCTGGCCGAGCACCTGGACAACGCCCGCGGCCGCGTCCGGGAGTTCTACGCGACGGACACCAGGGCGACCGACGGTCGCAACAACTGATTCACCCCCAACCCGCAAGGAGCGGACCCAACATGAAGTTTCGTCAGCGTCCCGCCGTCATCCTCGTCGCCGGTCTGACCGCGGCCACCCTGGTCGCCTGTTCGAGCGACGGCTCCGACGGCGCCGCGAGCTACCCGGACGGCGACGTGCGGATCATCGTGCCGTACGACGCCGGAGGCGCCTCCGACCTCGCCGCCCGCACCCTTGCCGGTGAGATGGAGGAGTCGCTCGGGGTCTCGATCATCGTGGAAAACCGCTCGGGCGGCGCCGGCTCCGTCGGCCTGGCCGCGCTCGCCGACGCCGAGCCGGACGGCTACACCCTGGGCTACATGCCGGTCGAGGTCGTCATGCTCGGCCAGCAGGGCTACGACA
>DAHVRG010000058.1 GCA_027322565.1 Georgenia sp. | reverse complement strand
GGCGGGGCACTCCTCCATGAAGCCGTTCCCGCCGAGCACCTGGGTCGCGGTGCGGGCGGCGGCGACGGCGGCCTCGCTCGTGTGGAGCTTGGCGATGGCGGCGGCCTGCCGCACCTCGGCGGCGGTGCGGCGGCCCGAGTCGTGCTCGTCCCTGAGCCACGCCGCCCGGTAGGTGAGCGCCCGCCCGGCCTCGACGGCGACGGCGAGGTCGGCGAGCGGGAACGCCACCCCCTGGTGGGCGCCGATCGGGCGCCCGAACGCGGTGCGGGTGCGGGCGTAGTCGGTGGCCAGCTCGAGGCAGGCGCGCGCCAGGCCGAGGGCGAGTGCGGCGATGGCGATCCGTCCGCCGTCGAGGATCGCGAGGAACTGACGCAGGCCCGCGCCCTGCTCGCCGAGGAGGTTGGCGGCCGGCACCCGGCAGTCGGCGAAGGTCAGGCCGTGGGTGTCCGAGGCGCGCCAGCCGAGCTTGCGGTAGGACGGGTCGACGGTGAAGCCGGGTGTCCCGGCGGGGACGAGGACGGCGCTGATCTCGGGGTCGCCGTCGGCCCCCTCCCCGGTGCGCGCGGTGACGGTGACGACGGAGGTGATCGGGGTGCCGGAGTTGGTGATGAAGCTCTTCGCGCCGTCGACCACCCACTCCTCGCCGTCGCGGCGCGCGCGGGTCCGGGTGGCCCGCGTGTCGGACCCGGCGTCCGGCTCGGTGAGCCCGAAGGCGGCCAGGGTGCGGCCGGCCACGAGGTCGGGCAGCCACCGCTGCTGCTGCTCGGGGGTGCCGAAGGCGAGGATCGGGGTGATGCCCAGCCCCACTCCGGCGGACAGGGTGATGCCGACCGACTGGTCCACCCGGCCGAGCTCCTCGATGGCCACGCACAGCGACACGAAGTCCCCGTCCTGCCCGCCGAGCTCCTCCGGCGCGGTGAGCCCGAAGAGGCCGAGCTCGCCCATCTTCGGGACGAGCTCGACGGGGAACCGGTGCTCCTCGTCCCACGCCGCGCAGTACGGGGCGACCTCCGCCTGGGCGAAGTCGCGGACGGCGGCGCGGAACTCCTCGTGCTCGTCGGACAGCTCGAACATCGCGCGCCCTCCAGTCGGCAGCGGCACCTTCGCCCGCCGGTTAGCGATCGATAACATCACGAGCGTACGGAGCGGCGCCCAGCCCGGTCAAGGGGTGGGCAGCGCGGCACGGTCCCACCGCCGCGGACCGGTCGGCCCGCGTGATGTGATGACCCCATGACGACTTCCCTCACCGACCCCCACCGCTGGCTCGAGGACGTCGAGGGTGACGCGGCGCTCGACTGGGTCCGCGCGCACAACGACCGGACCGTCGCCACCCTCGGCACCACCCGTTTCGAGGAGATGCGCGCCGAGATCCTCGAGGTGCTCGACTCGACGGACAAGATCCCCGCCGTCGTCCAGCGCGGGGGGTACCTCTACAACTTCTGGACCGACGCCGAGCACGAGCGCGGCGTCTGGCGGCGCACGACGTGGGAGTCCTACCGCACCGAGGACCCGGAGTGGGAGGTCCTCCTCGACGTCGACGCCCTTGCCGAGGAGGAGGGGGTCAACTGGGTGTGGCACGGCGCCCAGGTGCTGCGGCCCCGCTACGAGAAGGCGCTCATCGCGCTGTCCCGCGGGGGCGCCGACGCCGACGTCACCCGCGAGTTCGACGTCACGACGAAGACCTTCGTCGAGGGCGGCTTCACCCGGGAGGAGTCCAAGGGCGCGCTGCGCTGGGCCGACACCTCGGGCGACGTCGTCTTCGCCTACACCGACGTCGGGGAGGGCTCGATGACGACGTCGGGCTACCCCCGCACGGTGCGCCGCTGGGTGCGCGGGACGTCGCTGGCCGACGCCCCCGAGGTGTTCGCCGGTGAGCACACCGACCTGTCGATCGGCGCCGCGCACGACTTCACGCCCGGCTATGAGCGGGACCTCGTGTGGCGGGCGCGGGCCTTCTACGACCACGACCTCTACGTGCTCGAGGACGGCGAGCTCACCCGGATCGACGTCCCGAGCTCGGCCGAGCCGGACATCCACCGTGAGTGGCTCACGGTCGAGCTGCGGGACGACTGGGAGGTCGCCGGCCGTACCTACCCGGGCGGGTCGCTGCTCGCCATCCGCTTCACCGACTTCCGCGCCGGCGCCCGCGACTTCGCGGTGCTCTACACCCCGACGGAGACGACGGCGCTGGTCGGGGCGACGTGGACGCGGCACCACCTCGTCCTCAACGTCCTCGACGACGTCACCAACCGACTCGAGGTCCTCACCCCGCCCGCCGGCTCGGGCGCGTGGCGGCGCCGACCGCTTGACCTCGCCACCGCCGGTTCCGGGTGGCACGCGCCGCCGCTGGCGACCGTCGCCGTCGACGCCGTCGACCGGGACGAGTCGGACGAGCTGTGGCTCACCGTATCGGGGTTCCTCACCCCGACGACACTCGCCCGGCTCGAGCTGGACGAGACCGCCGAGGTGGTCGAGCTCGAGCCGCTGAAGTCGATGCCCGCGTTCTTCGACACCGAGGGGCTGCACGTCGAGCAGCATTTCGCGACGTCGGAGGACGGCACCCGGGTGCCGTACTTCCAGGTCGGCCCCGTCCCGTCCTCCGAGAACGAGGAGGTGCGGCCGCTGCCGACCCTCCTGTCCGGCTACGGCGGCTTCGAGATCCCGCGGCTGCCGGCGTACTCCGGTGCGGTGGGCCGCGCCTGGCTCGCCCGCGGCGGGGTCTACGTCGTCGCCAACATCCGCGGCGGCGGGGAGTACGGGCCGCGCTGGCACCAGGCGGCGCTCAAGGAGAACCGCCACCGCGCCTACGAGGACTTCGCCGCCGTCGCACGCGACCTCATCGCCCGCGGCGTCACCGACCCGGACCACCTCGGCGCGCAGGGCGGCTCCAACGGCGGCCTGCTCATGGGCAACATGGTCACCGGCTACCCCGAGCTGTTCGGTGCGATCGTGTGCCAGGTCCCCCTGCTCGACATGCGGCGCTACAACCGGCTGCTCGCCGGGGCGTCGTGGATGGCGGAGTACGGCGACCCGGACGACCCGGAGCAGTGGGAGTTCATCCAGACCTTCTCGCCGTACCACCGCTTCGACCCGGACACCGAGACGCCGCCGGTGCTCTTCACGACGTCGACCCGGGACGACCGCGTCCACCCCGGCCACGCGCGCAAGATGATGGCGCTCATGGCAGAGGCGGGGAAGGACGTCACGTACTACGAGAACATCGAGGGCGGCCACGGCGGCGCCGCGACGAACGCCCAGGCCGCGTTCATGAGCGCGCTGGCCTACGAGTTCCTCTGGCAGCGGCTCGGCTCGTCCTGACGCGCAGGCCAGGGCGGCCGGCAGGCTCAGTACTGGCCGGTGCGGATGCGCCTGTTCACCCGGACGAGCCAGACGATGCCGATGATGAGCGTGACGAACGCGAGGAAGCCGACGCCCAGGCCGACGAGCACGGCGACGCCGGCGCCCGCTACGTCCGAGGCGACGATCGGCGGCGCGACCGTCAGGGTGGAGGAGACGTCGGACGGCAGGTCGCACTCGACGGTGTAGTTCCCGGCGTCGCCGGTGCGGAAGGTCGCTCCCATGGCGGTGTCGTCGAAGCCGAGGGTCGCGGGGCTGGTGGGGACCGGCCGGCCGGCGGGGTCGGTGACGTCGCAGTCGACGGCGCCGGCGGAGACGGAGCGGTTGAAGTACACGGCGCGCTCGGTGTTCGCCGGGAGGTCGACCGTGCCCCCGTTGGTGATGGTGACGCTGTCGCGGAGCCCGCCCACCGAGTCGACCGCGTTGGCGACCCCGACGACGATGCCGACGATCGGGGCGGCGATCATGAGGATCGCCGAGACGACGATCATGACGACCGGGCCGGTGCGCTTCGGCGGCGGCCCGCTGGGGGCCTGCCCGTGGCCGTACCCTGGGGCGCCGTAGCCGGCCGGTGCGCCGTAGGGCGTGGGCGAGCCGTGCCCGCCGGCCTGTCCGGGGCCCGCTCCTCCCGGCGCGCCGTAGCCCGGCTGTCCGTAGCCCGGCTGCCCGTAACCCGGACCGACCGGCTGCCCGGTGCCGGAGGCGCCGTACTGCCCGGGCTGCTGGTAGGGGCCCTGGGCGCCGTACTGCGGCTCGCCGGTCGACGGCGTCGGTGGACGTTCGCCCTCGGGCAGCCGCCGTCCGTACCGGGGTTCCTCCGGTGGGTTCGCGCCGTCGGTGGTCATCGTGGGCTCCTTGTCGGATCTGGCTGCGCGGGGTGCGCGCCGGTACCAGGATGCCAGGTCCCACGGCCCCTCAGCGCCGCCGGAAGCCCCTCGCACCGACGTGCTCACCTCGGGCGATGTCACCGTCCCGGCTGTCTGGGTCAGGGGCGGTGCTGCGGCCGCCAGATCACCAGCGCCCCACCGGTCCGGCGCGGACGGCGCCCCGGGGGCAGCTCGCTCACCTCGCCCGAGGGGTCCGCGGCGAAGACCCGGGCAGTCGTGATGGCGCGGAGCCGCTCGAGCTCGGCCCGGGCCCGGTCGAGCTCCCGCTCCAGCTCGATGATCCGGCGGATCCCGGCGAGGTTGATCCCCTCGTCCTGGGAGAGCCGCTGCACCTCACGGAGCGAGTCGACGTCCCTGCGCGAGTAGCGGCGCCCCCGTCCCCGGGCGCGCTGCGGGCTCACGATGCCCAGGCGGTCGTACTGGCGCAGGGTCTGCGGGTGCATCCCGGCGAGCTGGGCGGCGACGGAGATGACGTAGATCGGTGCGTCGTCGTCGATCTGCCGCGACATCGTCCTCCCCTTCCTCTCCGGTCAACGCAGGGCGCGGGCCTTGAGGTCGGCGCGTGGGTCCTCCCCCTCGGTCGCCTTCGCGAACGCCTCGACGGCCTTCTTCGCGTCGGGCGGCAGGTGGGTGGGTACCGCCACCTGGATGGTGACGAGCAGGTCGCCGGTGCCCTTGGGCGTGTCCACGCCCCTGCCCTTGACCCGCAGGGTCCGGCCCGAGGGCGTGCCCGCGGCCACCCGGACCCGGACGGTGTCGCCGGACAGGGTCGGCACGTCGATGGTCGCGCCCAGGGCGGCCTCGGCGAAGGTCACCGGCACGGTGACGCGCAGGTTGCGTCCCTCCAGGCTGAAGACGGGGTGCGGCTCGACGTGGACGGTGACGATCATGTCGCCGGGCTCGCCGCCGCCGCGGCCGGGCTGGCCCTTGCCGCGCAGGCGGATCTTCTGCCCGTCGCTGACCCCGGCGGGGATCTTGACGTTCATCGACCGCCCGTTGGTGGTGAGCTGGACGGTCGCGCCCTCGACGGCGCTGCGGAAGGGCAGCGTCGCGGTGGCCGCGACGTCGGCGCCACGCTGGGCGCGCCGCGAGGCGAAGCCCCCGCTGCCGCCACCGAACATGTCCTGGAGGATGTCCTCGAACCCGCCGCCTCCGGTGGAGAAGCGGGTGCGGCCCCCGCCGCCGAACATCCCGTTGAAGAGGTCCTCGAAGCCGCCAGCGCTCGCCCCGCCGCTGCCGGCCGAGAAGCGGGCCCCGCCGCCGGCCATCGCGCGGAGCGCGTCGTACTGCTTGCGCTGCTCGGGGTCGGAGAGGACGGCGTAGGCCTCACCGACGTCCTTGAACCGGCTCTCGGCGGCGGCGTCGCCGGGGTTGCGGTCGGGGTGGAGGTCACGCGCGAGCTTGCGGTACGCCTTCTTGATCGTGGCGTCGTCGGCGTCCTTCGAGACTCCGAGGACCTGGTAGAAGTCCTTCTCGAGCCAGTCCTGTCCGGTCACCGCGCCTCACCTCCATCCGCTTGTGTCACGGTCCCATCCTGCCCCGTGCGCCGGCCGCACCACCGGGTATGGCGGTGCGGCCGGCGCCGGGTCTCACTCAGGGCTGGTCGCCGCCACGCGGGCGGCGCGCAGCACCTTCTCGCCCATGCGGTAGCCGGGCTGCATGACCTGGGCGATCGTCGTCGACGTCGCCTCGGGGTCGGGCGTGCTCATCAGGGCGTCGTGGAGCTCGGGGTCGAACTCCTCCCCCTCCGCGCCGTAGCGCTCGACGCCGAACCGCTGGGCCAGCGTCGTCTCGAGCTTCTCGGCGATCGCCCCCACGGGACCGGTGAGGTCACCGTGCTGCCGGGCGAGCTCGATTTCGTCGAGGATGCCGAGGAGCGCCTCGACGACGTCGGCCTGGCCCAGTGCCCGCTGCTCGCCGGCGGCCGCCTTGGAGCGCCGCACATACCCGTTGTACTCCTGCTGGAGGTTGTACAGGTCGGCGTTGCGGCGGGCGAGCTGGTCGCTGAGCTCGGCGACCTCGGCCTTCGCGGCGGCCAGTGCGCCGTCCGGCGCGGCGTCCGGGGAGGTTCCCTCCGCCGCCGGCTCCGTGGTCTCCTGCTCGGTGGCCTCGCGCACCTTGCCCGTCTCGGGGTCGATGCGCCGCTTGTCCCTGACCACCGGCGTCTCCTGCTCGCCCTCGGGCGGGGCCTGGGCCCGGCCCTCGGGAGTGTTGTCAGTGGTCACTTGTTCTCGTCCTCATCCACGA
>DAHVRG010000055.1 GCA_027322565.1 Georgenia sp. | reverse complement strand
GACCTCAACTACGTCAAGCTCGACGGTGAGGTCGGCATCATCGGCAACGGCGCCGGGCTGGTCATGTCGACCCTCGACGTGGTCGCCTACGCCGGCGAGGACCACGGCGGAGTCAAGCCCGCCAACTTCCTCGACATCGGTGGTGGCGCCAACGCCGAGGTCATGGCCAACGGTCTCGACGTGATCCTCAACGACGAGCAGGTCAAGAGCGTCTTCGTCAACGTCTTCGGCGGCATCACCGCCTGCGACGAGGTCGCCAACGGCATCGTCAAGGCACTGGAGATCCTCGGTGACGAGGCCACCAAGCCGCTCGTCGTGCGGCTCGACGGCAACAACGTCGTCGAGGGGCGGCGCATCCTGCAGGAGGCGAACCACCCGCTGGTGACCCTCATGGACACGATGGACGAGGCCGCCGCCAAGGCCGCCGAGCTCGCGAAGTAAAGGACGGGACCACTCACTATGTCGATCTTCCTCGACGCGAACTCGCGCGTCATCGTCCAGGGCATGACCGGTGCCGAGGGCCAGAAGCACACCCGCCGGATGCTCGCCGCCGGCACGACTGTCGTCGGCGGCGTCAACCCCCGCAAGGCCGGCACCACCGTCGACTTCGACGTCAAGCCGATCGGCCCGGGCGCCGAGGAGCGTACCGCCGGCACCGTCTCCGTCCCGGTGTACGGCACCGTCGCCGAGGCGAAGGAGACCACCGGCGCGGACGTCTCCGTCGTCTTCGTGCCGCCCGCCCACGCCAAGGGCGCGGTCATCGAGGCCGTCGACGCCGGCATCCCGCTCGTCGTCATCATCACCGAGGGCATCCCGGTCGACGACACCGCCGAGTTCTTCACCTACGCCCAGAGCAAGGGCGTGCGGCTCATCGGCCCGAACTGCCCCGGGATCATCAGCCCCGGCAAGTCGAACGTCGGCATCACGCCCGCCGACATCACCGGTCCGGGCAGGATCGGGCTCGTCTCCAAGTCGGGCACGCTGACCTACCAGATGATGTACGAGCTGCGCGACATCGGCTTCACCACCGCCATCGGCATCGGCGGCGACCCGATCATCGGCACGACGCACATCGACGCCCTCGAGGCGTTCGAGGCCGATCCCGACACCGAGCTCATCGTCATGATCGGGGAGATCGGTGGTGACGCCGAGGAGCGCGCCGCCGAGTACATCAAGGCCAACGTCACCAAGCCGGTGGTCGGTTACGTCGCCGGCTTCACCGCCCCCGAGGGCAAGACGATGGGGCACGCCGGTGCCATCGTCTCCGGATCCTCCGGCACCGCCGAGGCGAAGAAGGTCGCCCTCGAGGCCGCCGGGGTCAAGGTCGGCAAGACCCCGACCGAGACCGCGCGCCTGGCCCGGGAGCTGCTCCAGGGCTGACGCCTGCGTCACCGGACGGCCCGCCGCGCGCACCAGCGCCAGGCGGGCCGTCCGCGTCTCAGCCTGCCCGTGTCCGTCCGCGCGCTCGTCCGTGTGCCCGTTGCGGTGACCGTGTGCCCGATATACCGGGCACACGGTTCGGGAACGGGCACACGGTGCGTGGGAGCGCCGCCCGGAGGTGGGCGGTCGAGGGTGGGTGGGCGGGGAGAGTGCGGGCGGGGGGAGTGCGGGCGGAGCCCACATCGGCGACACGCCGCCGCCCTCCCGGGCGGCGGCCTTCGGGTCGCGGAGCATGGGACCGATGACGACGACGGTGGAGCTGGACACGCCTGCCCGACGGGCGCCCCGGATGCCGGAGGCCTGGCTGCGCGCCTCCCTCGCGGGGGTCGAGGCCGCGCTCCTCAGCTGGCTGCTCGTCGCCGTCCCCACCGTCGCCGCCTACGTCGCGACCGCCGCCGCCCCACTGCTCGGCGAGGCCAGCTGGATGGATGCCACCGTCATCGGCACCGGCGTGTGGCTGCTCGGCCACGGCGCGGGGATCGACATGGGGGAGGCGGGCGTCGTCTCCCTCACCCCGCTCGGCACCAGCCTGGTGAGCGCCGCGCTCCTCTACGGCGGTGCGCGCCGCGCCCGGCTCCGGAGCCCCGCCACCGCGGCGTTCGCGCTCGGGGGCTTCGCGCTGAGCGTCGTCGGGCTGTCCGCTGTCATCCCGGGCCCTGCCGGACGTCCGACCATCCTCCTCGGGGCACTGCTCATCGGCGGGTTCGCGCTCGTCCTGGCGCTGTGGCGGGCCGGTACCGCGGCGCCCGCCTGGTGGACCTGGCTCCGGGACCGCGTACCCGACTGGGGGCGCGCGGGGCTGCGGGCCGCGTGGTTCGCCCTCGGTGCCCTGCTCACCCTCGCCCTCCTCGCCGTCGCTATCGCGCTGGTGCAGGGTGTGGTCACGGTGCTCGAGCTCCACGAGGCGCTCAGCCCGGGCCGGCTCGGCACGGTCGTGCTCGTGCTCGGCCAGCTCGCCTTCGTCCCCACCCTGGTGGTGTGGGGGCTGGCCTGGCTCGCCGGTCCCGGCTTCGCCGTGGGGGAGGGCACCGTGTTCTCGCCGACCGAGGTCGTCGCTGCGCCGCTGCCCGCGTTCCCCGTGCTCGGGGTGCTGCCGGGACCGGGTCAACCCGGGCTCGGCTGGGTCGTCCTCGCCCCGGTCGTCGTCGGGGCGGGCGTCGGCCTGTGGCTGCACCGCCGTCGCTTCCAGGAGGTGTGGTGGCAGGCGGCGCTCAGCGGCCTCGTCCAGGCCGCCACCGTGGGACTGTGCGCGGCGCTGCTCACGCTGGCCGCCTCCGGCGGCCTCGGGCCCGGCAGGCTCGCCACCGTCGGTGCCGCACCGCCGGCAGTCGCGGGGGCGCTGGTGTGGCAGACGGGGCTGGGTGCCGTCGTCGTGCTCCTGGCACTGCACCCGCAGGTGCACGCGCTCCTCGTCCGGGGCTACCGCGCCGCCCGCGCCCGGCTGCAGAACGACGACGGCGACGCGGGCGAGAAGCCCACGTCGCCGTCAGGTCCGTCCGGATCGCCGGAGTAGGCGTCAGGCGGTCTGCCGCTCGTGCTCGCCCTCGGCGATCTCCTCGACGAGCTTGTCGTTGAACGCGGGCAGGTCGCTGGGCACGCGGCTGCTCACGAGGCCGTTGTCGACGACGACCTCCTCGTCCACCCAGGTCGCTCCGGCGTTGGACAGGTCGGTCTTGAGGCTCGGGTAGGACGTCATCGTGCGGCCGTGGACGACGTCGGCGTCGGTGAGGATCCAGCCGCCGTGGCAGATGACACCGACCGGCTTGTGCTGGGCGAAGATCTCACGGACGAAGGCGACGGCGGGCTCGTCCATCCGGAGCTTGTCGCCGTTCACCACGCCGCCGGGCAGGACGAGGGCGTCGTAGTCGTCGGGACGGGCGTCGGCAGTGGTGAGGTCCACCTGCTGCTCGTGGCCCTTCTTGCCGGTGATCGTGCCGGACTCGGGTGAGATCAGGACCGCCTCGGCGCCCTGCGAGGTCACGGCCTCCCAGGGCTGGGTGAGCTCGGAGTCCTCGTACCCGTCGGTTGCCAGGAACGCGACCTTCTTACCGGTCAGCTGTGCCATGACTGTGCCTCCTTCTCGTCTCGGGGGTCCCTCCACGCTACGGGGGGTCGGGCGTTCCCGCTCCCGGGCGCGGGAGGTGGCTCAGGCGGTGTGCGGGGCCTCACCCCTGCACGAGCGACCGGCCGCACGGCGTCCGGGAGGCGACGGGAAGCCGGCCCGCAACGGTGCTCTGGGCGACCGCGCCACCCAGCTACTGACGCCCTTCCTCAAGCCGGGCGCCGCCCGACCACTAGGGCACGAGGTCGAGGAGCAGGTCCTGGGTGCGCTGCTCCAGCTCGGTGAGGCAGGAGTCCTGGGCCCGGTGGGTGAGCGCACGGTCGAGGCAGGCGTAGAAGTCGGCATACACCGGCCACATGAACGCCTGGACCGCCGTCACCGCCACCAACCCGCCCGCGAAGACGATCCCCACGACGACGAGCACCGTCGTGGCCACGCTGGTCACGCGGGCCCGGTGCATCCGGACCAGCCCGAGAATCCCGAGCACGACCGCGCCCGCGGCGAGCAGCCCGGGCAGCAGGGGCAGCGGCCACGGCGGGCGGGTGACCGACAGCCACAGGGCCGCGAGGAGCACGACGGAGAACCACAGCACCGGTCGGTTCGCAGCACGCACCCGCTCCTCGCTGGGCGGGGCACCACGCAGGTCCTGGGACGGCATGATGTCCAGTCTCCCACTCCGGCCGACTACCCTCGGCACGTGCCTACTCGCGTCGTCGTCCTCATCTCCGGGGGCGGGTCCAACCTCGCCGCACTCCTCGCAGCCACCCGCGACCCGGGCTACGGCGTCGAGGTCGTCGCGGTCGGGGCGGACCGCCACACGGCCGGCGGCCTCGAGCTCGCCGCCCGGGCCGGTGTCCCGACCTTCGTCGAGCGCCTCTCCGACCACCCCGACCGGGAGTCGTGGGACCGCGCCCTCACCGCCGCCGTCGCCGCGGCAGCCCCGGACCTCGTCGTCTCCGCCGGGTTCCTCAAGCTCTGCGGGCCCCACTTCCTCGAACGCTTCGGCGGGCGCTACCTCAACACCCACAACTCGCTGCTGCCCTCCTTCGCCGGCATGAACGGTCCCCGGGACGCGCTGGAGTACGGGGTGAAGATCACCGGAGCGACACTCTTCGTCGTCGACGAGGGTGTGGACACCGGCGCGATCATCGCCCAGGTCGCGGTCCCTGTCCACGACGACGACACCGTCGAGACGCTCACCGAGCGGATCAAGGTGGCCGAGCGGGCCCAGCTCGTCGAGCAGGTGGGCCGCCTGGCCCGCCACCCGTGGCGGGTCGAGGGCCGGCGCGTCGTCGTCGAGGAGTGACGGCGCGTGACCGGCAGGATCATGGCACCGGACAACCGCCCGGCCGGGTTCGCCGCGCACCCCGGCGGCACCCGCGCGGAGTGCCTGGCCACGTGGCGGCGGTACCGGGCATGCCCGTCGACGAGCGGCCGCCGGTCGAGGCCGGGGCCCCGGGCCGGAGGGAGTAGACTCGGCGGCGGCCGTGACTGGCGCAACCGAGGTGGAGCGACACCACCGGGGAGCGGCCGGAAGTCCCCTGTACGGGCACCGCACGCCTGGGTGCCCCGGGTCCGTCCCATCGCACCCAGGAGTGACACCGTGACAGACACGCTTCCGATCCGCCGCGCGCTCGTCTCCGTCTACGACAAGACCGGGCTCGAGCCCCTGGCCCAGGCCCTGCACCGGGCCGGCGTCGAGATCGTCTCCACCGGCTCCACCGCGCGTACCATCGCCGCCGCCGGCGTGCCCGTGGTCCCGGTCGAGCAGGTCACCGGATACCCCGAGTGCCTCGACGGCCGGGTCAAGACCCTCCACCCGCGCGTCCACGCCGGCATCCTCGCCGACCGCCGGAAGGAGACCCACCGCCGCGAGCTCGACGAGCTCGGCGTCGCCCCCTTCGACCTCGTCGTCGTCAACCTCTACCCGTTCACCGACACCGTGGCGTCCGGCGCCGGCGCAGAGGAGTGCATCGAGCAGATCGACATCGGCGGGCCGACCATGGTCCGGGCCGCCGCGAAGAACCACGCGAGCGTCGCCGTCGTCGTCGACCCGGCGGAGTACGACGCCGTCGCCTCGGCCGTCACCTCCGGCGGCTTCACCCTCGAGCAGCGCCGCCGGCTCGCCGCGGCCGCCTTCCGGCACACCGCCGACTACGACGTGGCCGTCGCCTCCTGGCTCGGCAACGTCGTCGCACCGGACGACGAGAGCGGCTTCCCGGCCTGGGTCGGCGGCACCTGGCAGCGTTCCGCCGTGCTGCGCTACGGCGAGAACCCCCACCAGCCCGCGGCCCTGTACCTCTCCGGGACGCCGGGGCTGGCGCAGGCCGAGCAGCTGCACGGCAAGGCGATGAGCTACAACAACTACGTCGACGCCGACGCCGCGTGGCGTGCCGCCCACGACCACGCCGACCCGGCCGTGGCGATCATCAAGCACGCCAACCCGTGCGGGATCGCGGTCGGCGCCACCATCGCCGCCGCTCACGCCGCGGCCCACGCCTGCGATCCGGTCTCCGCCTTCGGTGGCGTCATCGCCGCGAACCGGCCGGTCACCGCGGAGGCAGCCGCCCAGATCGCACCGGTGTTCACCGAGGTCGTTGTCGCGCCGGCCTTCGAGCCCGAGGCCGTCGAGATCCTCACCGCGAAGAAGAACATCCGCCTCCTCGTCGTGCCCGCGGCCGAGCGCGGCGCGGTCGAGTCGCGCGCCATCTCCGGGGGGCTGCTGCTCCAGCGGACCGACCGCGTCGACGCCCCGGGCGACGACCCGGCGGCGTGGACCCTCGCCGCCGGTGAGCCCGCCGACGACGCGACGCTCGCCGACCTCGTCTTCGCCTGGCGGTCAGTCCGGGCGGTGCGTTCCAACGCCATCCTGCTCGCCGCCGGCGGTGCGAGCGTCGGGGTGGGCATGGGACAGGTCAACCGGGTGGACTCCTGCCGGCTGGCCGTCGAGCGGGCCAACACGCTCGGGGAGGGGCAGGAGCGGGCGCGGGGTGCGGTCGCCGCGTCCGACGCGTTCTTCCCCTTCGCCGACGGGCTCCAGGTGCTCGTCGACGCCGGGGTGCGTGCCGTCGTCCAGCCGGGCGGCTCGGTGCGCGACGACGAGGTCGTCGCCGCCGCGCGGGACGCCGGCGTGACGATGTACCTCACCGGCACCCGCCACTTCTCCCACTGAGCCGGCGCTCACCCAGCCCGGAGGCCGGCCGGGGGGAGGGCCGGGCCGGGCTGACGGTTCCGCCCTATGCCGGGGTGAGGGCCCGGCGCAGCTGGGTACGTGGGTCGCGGGCCGCGGCGACGTCGACGACGGGGTGGTGCGGGGCGGACAGCGCCCGACGCAGGGGGCCGACGTCGCGCGGACGGTCCACCGTGAACCCGGCCCGCAGCCGGGGGGCCCCCTCCGGGTCCCGGGTGACATAGAGCGCGGTCCACGGCCCGTTCCCGGGCTTGCCCCGGAGCACCAGCTCGGCCCCCGGGGGCGCCTGGCCGACGACGGTGAGCTCGTGGCCGAGCTGCGTCGAGAAGACGTAGGGCGCGGGGTCGGGCAGGTCGCCGTCCTCGGTGCCGAGGAGGTCGGCGACCAGCGCCGCGGGATGGTTGAGCGCCCCGTCCCAGTGGGCGCCGGGCACGACGCCGTCGCGAGGGGAGTACCGGTCGGCGCTGTCGCCGACCGCACGCACCGACGCCGGCCCGCCGCGGACCCGGCCGCCGAGGTCCACCGGCACCGCACCGCGCGGTGTCAGCGGCACCGCACCGGCGAGCCAGGCGGTGCTGGGCCGCACCCCGACGGCCGCGACCACGACGTCGGCGGTCACCCGCCCGCCGTCGCTCAGCTCGACGCCGACGGCGCCGGCGCGGGCCACCTGGGCCCCGCAGCGGAGCTCGACGCCGTGCGCGGCATACCACGGGAGCAGCAGGCGCCCGACCTCGGGGCCGAGCACGTGCCCGAGCGGTACGGGGCCGCCCTCGAGCACGGTCACCCGGGCTCCCTGCTCCGCGGCCACCGTGGCCAGCTCCGCACCGATCCAGCCGGCACCGACGACGGCCAGGTGGGTATTGGGACCGAGGAGCTCGCGGAGCCGGGCCGCGTCGTCCGGGTCGTGGAGCGTCGCCACGCCGTCCCAGCCCGGCACGCGGACCGGGTCGGCGCCGGTGGCGACGACGACGACGTCGGCCGCCAGCTCCCAGGCGCCGGACGGACCGTGGACGGTGACCCGCGCGCCGTCGTCGTCGGCCTCCAGCGCGACGGCCCGGTGCCCGGTGAGGAGGACGTCGGCGAGCTCGGGCAGCTCCCCGTACCCCTCGCCGGCGAGCCACAGCGGCTCCGTCCGGGTGAAGAGCTCCTTCGACAGCGGCGGCCGGTCGTAGGGGGGCCGGGTCTCTGCGCCGACGACGGTGAGCTCGCCGCCGAAGCCCCGGCCACGCAGCTCGGCGGCCGTCCGTAGCCCCGCCAGCCCGGCACCGACGACGACGACCCGCGCCGGCGGGCGCGGGGCACGGGACGGGAGGCTCACGGGACCACGGTAACCTCGCTCCCGTGGAGACGGGTCGCGGCAGGGGCGGGGCGGTGCTCGCCGTCGTGCTCGCCGGCGTGGTCCTCACCGGGGCGACCGCCGTGATCGTCGACGTGCCCGCCGCGGCGTTCGTCCTCGCGGCGCTGTGCGCCGTGCTCGCGGCGGTCCGCGCCACGGACCGGCGGCCGCCGACGGCCTTCCGCGCCCGGTCGAAGACCTTCGACGTCACGGTGCTCGTCGTCGCCGCCCTGGTCCTCGCCGTCCTCGCCCCGGCCGGCAACCTGACCTAGCCCGGCGGGTGGCGAGGAGCCCGCCTGCCACAATGAGCCGATGAACGACCTCGTCGTCGACATCGCGCTCGTCTTCCTCTTCGTCCTCGTCGGTGGCGTCTTCGCCGCCTCGGAGATCGCCCTGGTCTCCCTGCGCGAGAGCCAGGTCCGCGGCATGGCAGAGGCAGGCGGCGCGGGCGCGCGGGTGGCCCGCCTCGTCGGTGACTCCAACAGGTTCCTCTCCTCGGTGCAGATCGGTGTCACGCTCGCCGGGTTCTTCTCCGCGTCCTTCGGTGCGGCCCAGATCTCACCGCAGGTGGCGCCTCTCCTCGAGGGCCTCGGGTTGGGCAGCGGAGCCGCGAGCACCATCGCGTTCGTCGGGATCACCGTCCTCATCTCCTACCTCTCGCTCGTTTTCGGTGAGCTCGTGCCCAAGCGGCTGGCGATGCAGAGCGCCGAGCGGTTCGCGCTCGTCGTCGCCACCCCGCTGGACTGGATCGCCACCGGCATGCGCCCGGTGATCTGGTTGCTCGGGGCGTCGACAGACCTGGTCATGCGGCTGCTCGGGAGGGACCCGAACGCCCAGCGGGAGGAGATCGGGGCCGAGGAGCTGCGGGCCCTCGTCGCCGAGCACGAGTCGCTCGGGCCGGTGGAGCGGGAGATGGTCGTCGACCTCCTCACCGTGGGTGACCGGGGCGTGGAGGAGGTCATGACGCCGCGCACCGAGGTGGAGTTCCTCGACGCCGACCTGCCGGTCGCCGAGGCGCAGGCCCGGGTGGCAGGGATGGAGCACTCCCGCTACCCGGTCCGGGGCCGGGACGACGACGACATCGTCGGCTTCGTCCATCTCCGGGACCTGCTCCAGGTGCGGCCGGGCGCCCGGGTGGTGCGCGACCTCGTGCGCCAGGTGCCGTTCTTCCCGACCGGGAAGCGGGTGCTCGCCGCACTCTCCGACCTGCGCGCGCTCAACGCGCACCTGGCGATCGTCGTCGACGAGTACGGCGGCACCGACGGCATCGTCACGCTCGAGGACATCGTCGAGGAGTTCGTCGGGGAGATCGAGGACGAGTACGACCAGCCCGAGCCGGGCCGTACCGACCGCGGGACGGTGACCGACGTCGCCGGGCTGCTCGGCAGGGCGGAGGTGGCCAAGGCGCTCGGCCGCGAGCTGCCCGAGGGCCCGTTCGACACCCTGGCCGGCTTCGTCATGACCCGGCTGGGACGGATGCCGGAGGTCGGGGACACCGTCGTCTGGGACGACCTCGTCCTCACCGTCGCGGCCCTGGACGGACGGCGGGTGGACCGGCTGCGGGTCCGTCGGGCCGCAGCCGACGGCACCGCCCCCGGGGAGGGGCGACCAGCCGGCGACGGCGCCGACCCCGGGGTGGTCGGGCGCCACCCGTGAGACGTCGCTGACCGCGGCACTGCGCCCGACGCCCGGGCCGGCGGGCGTCCCAGCGGAATATCTCGATGTCGAGTAATCTTGGGTGCGGCGCCGGGGCTCCGGCGCCCAGAAACGCCGAGACCGCCCCTACCGGGGCATGGGAGAGACGCACGCAATGGCGAAGATCAAGGTCACCAACCCGGTCGTCGAGCTTGACGGCGACGAGATGACGCGGATCATCTGGCAGTTCATCAAGGACCGCCTCATCCACCCGTACCTCGACATCGACCTCAAGTACTACGACCTGGGCATCCAGCACCGGGACGCGACGGACGACCAGGTGACCATCGACGCCGCGCACGCCATCCAGGAGTACGGCGTCGGCGTCAAGTGCGCGACGATCACCCCCGACGAGGCCCGGGTGGCCGAGTTCGGCCTGAAGAACATGTGGCGCTCGCCGAACGGCACCATCCGCAACATCCTCGGCGGCGTCATCTTCCGTGAGCCGATCATCATCTCCAACGTGCCGCGGCTCGTGCCCGGCTGGACCAAGCCGATCATCATCGGCCGCCACGCCCACGGCGACCAGTACAAGGCGCAGAACTTCAAGGTCCCCGGCCCGGGCACCGTCACCATCACCTACCAGCCCGACGACGGCAGCGAGCCGATGGAGCTCGAGGTCGCCAAGTTCGGTGAGGACGGCGGCGTGGCGATGGGCATGTACAACTACAACAAGTCGATCGCCGACTTCGCCCGCGCCTCCTTCTCCTACGGCCTGCAGCGCGGCTACCCGGTCTACATGTCGACGAAGAACACGATCCTCAAGGCCTACGACGGCGC
>DAHVRG010000041.1 GCA_027322565.1 Georgenia sp. | reverse complement strand
TCGCCGCGCCCGGCACCCAGATCTCCTCCGCCGCGGCGGGCACCGGGGCGGGCGCCCACACGCTCACCGGCACGTCGATGGCCTCCCCGCACGTTGCCGGCATCGCGGCGCTCATGCGGGCCGCGAACCCGAGCTGGAGCCCGGAGCAGATCAAGGCCGGCATCATGAACACGGCCACCCACGAGGTGTACTCGCAGGCCGGGCCGAGCGGTCCGGTCCACGGACCCGGCCGCGTGGGCGCCGGCCGCGTCGACGCCCTCGACGCCCTCGGGAGCGGGGTCATCGCCTACGACTCCAGCGCGGAGGACGTCGTCTCCGTCGTCTTCGGGGTCGTCGACGTCGGGGTGGAGACCGTCACGCTGCGACGCACGGTCACCGTGGAGAACCTCGACAACCGGGGGCCGGTGCGCCTGCTGCCCCGCTTCGAGCCGACCTCGACGACGGGCGGGGCAACGGTCACCGTCTCCCCCTCCTCCGTCGTCGTCCCGCCCGGCCGGAGCCAGACGGTCACCGTCACCCTGACGGCCGACCCCGCGACGCTCGCCCGCGAGATCGACCCGACGCAGGACCCGGACTCCGGCCTGGGCGTGCCCCGGGAGTACGTCGCGGCGCTCTCCGGGCAGCTCGTCCTCGCCCCGCCCCGCGGCTCGGACGCGGCCCCACTCCACGTGCCGGTGCACGCCGCCCCCCGCCTCGTGTCCGACGTCGCCGCGCAGGAGGTCACCTTCCCGTCCGACGACCTCACGGCACCGCTGGAGATCACCGGACGGCACGTCGACTCGGGAGGCTGGACCTCCCTCGTCTCGGTCCTCGAGCTCATGGCGACGAGCCCCCAGCTCGACCCGGTCGACGCGGCACTCACCTCGCCGACGCAGGTCGCCGCAGGGGACATCCGGTACGTCGGGGCGATGTCCACCGCCCCGGAGCTCGCGGCGGCCGGGATCGACCCGGGCCTCGGCCACGTCGGCATCGGCCTGGCCGTGCAGGGCGAGTGGCCGACGCTCGGCACCGCGACCCTCCCGGTCATCGTGACCGACGTCGACGGCGACGGTGCCCCCGACCTCCAGACCGTGGTGCAGAAGGTCGACCCCGAGGTCGACGTGACCATCGCGGCGACCTTCGACTACGACACCGGCGAGACGCTCGCGCTGCTCGGGGTCAACGGCGCGTGGGGAGACGTCGACACCACGGTGTTCGACAACAACGTCCTCGTCGCCCCGATCCCGCTCGAGCTGTTCGACCCGGAGGCCACCCCGACGTTCGCGGTGTCGACGCTCTCGGTGTACGCGCCGAGCGGCACCAACGTCGTCGACACCGTCGCCCCGTTCAACTACGACCCGTTCGCCCCGGACCTGTGGACCAGCGGCAACCTCGGTGACCTCGCCGTCCCGTCGACGACCGAGCTCACCGTGCACCGCGCCGCGGACGCCGAGGACCCGGGCCCGCTGCTCGTCCTGCACACCCACAACGAGCGGGCGGCACGGGCGCAGGTCGTCGATGTGACGGTCGAGGCGCCGGTCGCCGCGCCGACGACGACGAGCCTCGACGTCGCCGGCGAGCTGCTCCCCGGCGGGGAGCTCACCCTGACGGCGACGGTCACGCCCGCCGAGGCGACCGGCGAGGTGTCCTTCCGGCAGGGGGAGACCGTGCTGGCGACGGCCCCGGTCGAGGAGGGCACCGCCGGCGCGGTCGCCACCCTCGGCGCCGGCAGCCACGCACTGGTCGCCGCCTTCACGCCGGACGGGGAGGCCTGGGAGCCCTCGGTCTCCGCACCCGTCACCGTGGAGGTCGAGCGCTCCGCCTCGACGACGACCCTGCGGGTCCCCACCCTCATCGGCGCCTTCGGCCAGGAGACGAGCGCCGTGGTCACCGTGGTCGGGGCGAGCACCGCGCCGTCCGGGACGGTGGAGCTCCACGAGAGCGGGACCGTCGTCGCGACCGCCGAGCTCGCGGTCGACGGGCTCACCGGGACCGCGGAGCTCACCCTGCCGCCGGACCTGCCCGCCGGGGCGCACCGCTTCACCGCCGTCTTCCCCGGCAGCGAGGACGTCGCGGCGTCGACGAGCCGGAGCGCCACGCACGTCGTGCTGCCGGCGGTCTCCCGGGTGAGCATCGACGCGCCGACCACCGTGCCGCGGAACGGTGCACCGGAGATCAGCATCGAGGTGCTCGGCCGGGGTGGCGCCCCGGTGCCGACCGGGACGGTGACCGTGACCTCCGGGTTCCGGGTCGTCGAGCGGGTCCGGCTCGAGGACGGCAGCGCGCAGGTCCGCCTCCCGCGGATCGGGCTCATCTCCGTCGTCAGCGCCGTCTACAGCGGTGACGAGGGCTACCTGCCCGGTCTCGACGTCGTCACCATCGGCGCCCGCTGAGCCGGGGTGGCGAGACTCGCGGGGGCTCGCCATCCCGGCCCGGCCGGGCCGGGATGCGTACTCTTGGCGCCATGAGCGACCTCGGTCACGGCGACTTCGAGTTCGAGCGGAAGTTCTTCGTCCGCGAGGTGCCCGACGCCGCGCTCCGCGAGCCGCACCCCGTCCTCATCGTGCAGAGCTACTTCCTCGCCGCCGACGGGTACGCGCTGCGCATCCGGCTCCAGGGCCCGGCCCCGGCCGGCTCGCTGCCCGCCGGCGCCGACGAGCGCGAGCTCCTCGAGGCCGCGTCCGACACCTTCACGTTCTGCGCCCTCACCGCCAAGGGTCCCTACGTCGGTGGCACCCGGTACGAGGCCGAGCGGGAGCTCGACGTCTCCGCGGGGCTGGCGATGGTCCGGCTCGGTGGTGACCTCGTCGCCAAGCTGCGGTACTCCGTCTGGCTCGGCACGGACGGCTGGGTGATCGACGCCTTCCTCGGCCGCAACGAGCCCCTCGTCATCGCCGAGTGCGAGCGCGGGGGGCCGGTCACCGACCTCACCATCCCCGACTTCTGCGTCAGCGAGGTCACCGACGACACCCGGTTCGCCAACGACGCCCTGGCGACCCGGCCCTACCGGCACTGGAGCGCGACGTACGAGCGCGAGCTGGAGGCCGACGGTCCCCGTTTCCTCACCGAGTTCGGCCACAACGAGCTCGGTCTGCCCACCTGAGGGGAGCCGGCCGCCCGCCGGTGAGAGGGTGGGGCGGTGACCACCGGCTCCCTCATGCTCGTCCGTCACGGGGAGAGCGCGGCCAACGCGCTCGGCCTCTTCACCGGCGTGCTCGACGTCGGCCTCACCCCGCACGGCGAGCAGAGCACCCACGACGCTGCCGCCAGGATCCGGGGGACGGGATGGCAGCCGGACCTCGTCATGGCCTCGGCGCTGGCCCGTTCGTGGCACACCGCCGACATCATCGCCGCTGCCGTCGGTGGCCCGGTGCAGCGTCACTGGCGGCTCAACGAGCGCAGCTACGGCGCGCTCACCGGCCACCACAAGCGGGACGTCGTCGCCCGCTACGGACACGACCTCTTCCTCCACTGGCGCCGGTCGCTCGACGGGCGTCCCGACCCGCTGCCCGACAGCACGGTCGCCCTGTGGCGCACCCTGCCGCCCTTCGACCGGCTGCCCCCGGAGGCGCTCGCACCGACCGAGTCGCTCGCGGACGTCGTCGAGCGGGTACGGCCGCTGTGGACCGGCGAGCTCGGCCGCGCGCTGCGGCAGGGGAAGCGGGTCCTCGTCGTCGCCCACGGCAACTCGCTGCGCGCCCTCTGCGCCCTCGTCGACGGACTCACCGCGGCGGAGCTGCGCGAGCTCAACCTGCCCAACGCCCGGCCGCTGCTCTACCAGCTGCGCCCGGACCTCACCCCACTCGTGCGCGGCGGCCGCTACCTGGACCCGCACGTGGCGGCCGAGGAGGCGGCCCAGATCGCCGCCCAGGGCGGGACCTGACGGTCCTTCCGACGAGTACCCGCGGGGTTCTTTCGGCCTGCCGCACGGTCCGCCGTCCGACGGGCAGGATGGTCCCTCCGCCCGAGGTGCGCCCGGGGGTGAGAGGGCTACGCTCGTCCTCGGCGGGGTTCCGCAGAGTCGCGGCAACCGAAGGGGGACAACCATGCGAACGCTGGTCGTCGGTATGGCCTACACAGTGCACACCGTGCACGTGGGGGACTTCCCGGTGCCGTACCAGCGGGTGCGTGACGTCCCCATCGCGACGTCGGTGGGCGGCTCGGGGTTCACCGTCGCCCGCACGCTGGCCGGGTACGGGAACGAGGTCTACCTCGCGGCGCCGCTCGGAGAGGACGCCGCCGCCGCGACCGTCGACGCGGCAGCGTACCGCTACGGCGTCAACTCGGCGATGAGCCCGCGCACCCTGACCCGCTCACCGCGCGCCGTCGTCCTCGAGGACCGACACGGGCGCCGGCAGGTCAACCGGGACGTCGGGGACGCCCCGACGACCTACGTCGAGCTCGACCTCGGTGCCCTCGCCACCTCCGACCTGCTCGTCGTCGACGGGGTCCTCCCGGCGGACGCGCTCATCACCGGGGCACGCGCGGTCGGGGTGCCGGTGGCGGTCGGCCTCGGCCGCACCGGCGGTCCGCCGGGGCTGGAGCAGCAGCCCTACCTCGCCGCGGACCTCATCTGCATGCGCCTGGCCCCCGACGTCGACGAGCTCGCGCTGCTGTCGGCGTGGCGGCACCGCTCCACGGCCCGTCTCGTCGTCGTGACGCTCGGGGCGCGAGGCGCGATCGGGGCCGCGCTCGACAGCCCGGACGTCATCCACGTGCCCGCCCGGGACCTGGGACCGGGTGCCCCGCCGCCGGGGCTGGGGGCGACGTACTTCGCCACGCTCGCCCACTTCATCTTCGCCCGCGGCTGCGCCCCGCCCGCGGCGATGGAGTACGCCGCGGCCGCTGCCGCCTGGACCGTGGCCCACGCCGAGCCGGACGGGCTGCGGGAGGCGGTGGTCGTCGAGGCGGCAGCGGCCGTGCCCGGCTCGGCGGCCGCGGGCACCGCGGCGCCGACCGACGGGCTGGCTCAGGCGCCGTAGCCGGCGTCGCTGCAGGCGCTCTCGAGCTCGGCCTGCGCGGCCTCGGAACCGGAGACGTCGATCGTCGTGAGGTCCGGGAACTGCGGCTCCTCGCCCTCGGGCACCTCGGCGGCATTGGCCTCGTTGACCGCGGCGACCGCCTCGGTGAACGGGGTGTTGACCTCCTCGAGCAGGGATGCGAGCTCGGCCGGGGCCTCGCTCCCCAGCTCGGAGATGCGCTGCTCGAGTGCGTTGACCTCGGAGTAGCTCGCTCCGGCCTCGACCTCACCCGCACCGAGTGCCGCCCGGGCGTTCTCCGCCCGCTCGGCGAGCGGCGTGCCGGTCCCCTCGTAGAAGCCCTCGCAGACCTCGATCTCCGGGCTCTGCTCGGCCGGCTCACCGGTCGCGGCCGTGTCGTCGGGGGTGCTGGAGCTGCAGCCGGCGAGGCCGAGCAGCAGCACGGCGGGAAGAAGAAGTCGACGTGTCATGAGGTAGACGGTAAACCGGCACCGGCACCCGAGCACGGCAATATTCAGGCCCCGACAGGACCGGCAGAGCCGCGGTAACCCGCGGTTTCCGGGGGTCATCGCCCGCTCCGGGCAGTGACCCGTCTCGCCGGAGAGGTTCCTCACACGCGGCGGTCACCGCGCAGCCGTCGCGCCACGAGGACGACGAGCCCGGCGACCGAGCCGAGGGCGGCGATCCCGATGGCTACCTTGAGCCAGGTCGGCAGGCCGGCGAGGCCTCCCGCCTGCTCCGCCTCCTGCGTCGTGGCCTCCTGCGTCACGGCCGGTGCGTCGGCGGTGACGGCGGGGCCGTCCGCGGGGGCGGTGGACTCTGCGGGTGCGGACGTCGTCGCGTCCTCCGTCGGCTCGGCGACGGCGGCATCCTCCACCTCGAGGGTGAACGGGATCGTGCCCTCGATCGGGTGGCCGTCGCTCGAGGCGACGCGCCAACGCACCTCGAGGTCACCCGCGGGCAGCACACCGTCGAGGTCGAGCACGACGTCGTTGCCCTCCACCCGACCGGTCCCCTCGGCCACGGTCGCGCCGTCGGCGTCGACGACGGAGATGGCGGAGCCGACCTCGAGCGGCGGGTTGTTGAAGGTGAGCACCACCGAGGTGGGGGACTCGTCGAGCACCGCGCCGTCGGCCGGGTCGGAGTCGATGAGCACGTCGTGGGCGGCTGCGGCGGTCCCGACCGCCACGAGCCCGACGACGGCGACGAGGGAGACGAGGAGGACGCGGGCACGGCGAAGTGCGACGGACATGGTGGACATGGCTGCATTGTAGGCAACCGGTGCGCGGCCGGGCTGTACCGTCCACCTCGGAGGTGGCCATGTCCCTGCCGGACCCGCGTGCCGTGGGGGTCGTCGCGGTCGGAGGAGCCGCCGGCGCCGTCACCAGGCATACCGTCGTCGCGGCGGCAGGTGCGCAAGGTGCTCTCGCCACGCTCGTCGTGAACACCCTGGGAGCATTCCTCCTCGGGCTGCTCCTCGAGCGACTCGCGCGGAGCAGGCTCGCCGCCTCGCGGCGCGAACGGCTGCGGCTGCTCCTCGCCACCGGTGCGCTCGGCGGCTTCACCACCTACTCCGGCATCGCCGTCGAGGTGTGGGAGCGGGTCGCGGGCGAGCAGTGGGTGGGCGCGGTCGCCTACGGGCTCGGGACGGTCGCGTGCGGCCTCGCCGCGTGCGGGGCCGGTGTCGTGTTCGGGAGCCGGGGACGGGACGCGACGCGGTGATCGTCCTGGTCGCTCTCGCCGGCGGGCTGGGCGCCGCGCTGCGCTACACCGTCGACGCGCTGCTCCCGGCGGGTGACGTCGACGCGGTCCCGCGGGGCACCGTCGTCGTCAACGTCTCCGGCTCCTTCCTCGCCGGGCTGCTCGGCGCTGCGCTTGGCGCCGGCGCCCTGGCGCCGGCAGCGTACGTCGTCGGCGTCGCCGGGTTCTGCGGTGGTTACACGACCTTCTCCACGGCGAGCCTGGACGCGGTCCGGCTCCTGCAGCGTGGCCGGGTCGGTGCCGCGGCGGGCTACGCGTGCGGGACCTTGCTGACGACGACGGCCGCGGCGGCGGCCGGGGCCCTGGTCGGGGCGTGGGTGCTGGGCTGAGCGCCGCTCAGCCGCCCGCGACGAGCCGGGCGACCTGGTAGCCGTCGCGGTCCAGGACGAGCTCGTAGCTCGTCCCCGGGTGCTTGTCCTCGGCATACGCGGCGGCGTCCTCCGGCGGGTTGCCACCCCACGTCGGGTTCTCCCGGTCGACGACGTAGTAGTCCGCGACCGGGTTGTCCGGAGTGCCGGTCCACAGCGCCGTCGTCGTCGGCACGAGACGCGCGAGGAGGCCGATGTCGCTCGCGACGACG
>DAHVRG010000038.1 GCA_027322565.1 Georgenia sp. | reverse complement strand
GCCGTCGTCGTCGACGGACCCGCGGCGCAGCGCGCGCGGGATGTACGGCCGGATCTGGTACTCGGCATAGAACTCGCCCCACGTGTCGAAGACGGGTGCGGCGTCGTGCTCGTGCAGCGGCATCGGACCCGAGCTGCGGACCACCTCCCCGCTCCACCCGGGCGGGGCGCACCCCAGGGAGGGCGCGCCGGCAGCGTGGGTGCGCGCCAGCCCGCGCCCGAACTCCGCGGCCGCCTCGGGCGTCGCGGAGGTGTGTGAGAGGTGGACGAGCTCGAACCAGCCCTCACCCTCCGCGACGATGTCGACGACGGGCGCCCCGCCGTCGGCCTCGGCCTCCGCCAGCCACCGCAGCCCGGCCGTCTCGAAGCGCAGGACGGCCGGGTCGTCGGTCTTGTGGAAGGTGCTCATTCCCTGATGGTCGCAGAGCTCGCGGCCCTCTTGCCGATCGTACGGCGGGGTCGTACGCTTAATTCATCGCCCAGTGAATTAGGGGGCCGTCATGGATGTCGCCGTCGACGTACAGGACCTCGTCGTGACCCGCGGCGGGAATCGGGTGCTGGACGGGATCAACCTCGCGATCCGGCCGGGCGTGGTCACCGGTCTGCTCGGGCCGAGCGGAAGCGGCAAGACGACGCTCATGCGGTCGGTGGTGGGCGTCCAGGTCGTCGGGTCGGGGCGGATCACCGTGCTCGGGCACCCCGCCGGCGCTCCCGAGCTGCGGCACCGGATCGGCTACCAGACGCAGGCGCCGAGCATCTACGACGACCTCACCGTCGCCGAGAACGTCCGCTACTTCGCGGCGCTGTACGGCGTCTCCCGGGCGGCCGCGGACGGAGTTCTCTCCGACGTCGGCCTGGCGCCGCAGGCCCGCCAGCTCGCGGGGACCCTCTCCGGCGGTCAGCGCAGCCGGGCCTCGCTCGCCTGCGCCCTGGTCGGTGCCCCGGAGCTCCTCGTCCTGGACGAGCCGACGATCGGCCAGGACCCGGTGCTGCGCGACGAGCTGTGGGCCCGCTTCCGGGCGCTGGCCGACGACGGTGTCACGGTCATCGTCTCGAGCCACGTCATGGACGAGGCCAACCGCTGCGACCGGCTCATCCTCGTCCGGGAGGGACGGGTCGTCGCCGACGGCACCCCCGCGGACGTCAAGGGCCGCGCCGGGACCGAGGACCTCGACGCGGCGTTCCTCACCCTCATCAGGACCGCGGAGGTGGCGTGATGTCCGCTCGTCTGCTCGCCGGCACGACCCGCCGGATCCTGCGCCAGCTGCAGCACGACCACCGCTCGGCGGCGCTCGTGCTCATCATGCCGCTCGTGCTGCTCACACTCGTCTACTTCATGTGGGAGGACCAGCCGCAGTTCGACCGGATCGCGCTCGTCCTGCTCGGGGTCTTCCCGCTCACCATCATGTTCCTGCTGACGAACATCAGCGTGCTGCGCGAGCGGACCACCGGCACCCTCGAGCGGCTCTTCACCACCCCGATCAACAAGCTCGACGTGCTCTTCGCCTACGGTGCCGCCTTCGGGCTGGCGGCCGCACTCCAGGCCACGGTGGCGGGGACGTACGCGCACTGGGTGCTCGGGATGGCGGCACCCGGGGGCCTCGGGCTGGTCATCCTCATCGCCTTCGCGAACGCGCTGCTCGGCGTCTCGCTGGGGCTGCTGTGCAGTGCGTTCGCCCGGACCGAGTTCCAGGCCGCCCAGTTCATGCCCCTGGTGATCCTTCCCCAACTGCTGCTGTGCGGGCTGTTCGTCCCGCGGGCAGAGATGGCGGGCTGGCTGGAGGCGTTGTCCGCCCTCATGCCGATGTCGTACGCGGTGGAGGCGCTCATGGAGGTGGGCACGAACGCGGAGCCGACCGGGACGATGTGGCGGGACCTCGCCGTGGTCGCCGGGGTGACCGTGGCGGCACTGGTGCTGGGGGCGCTCACGCTACGGCGGCGGACGCCGTGACGGAGCCGCGACGACGGCGGGGACGGCGCCCGGGGCGGCAGAACACCCGCGAGGCGGTGCTGAAGGCGGCGCGGGAGGCCTTCGCCGAGGCGGGGTACGACCGCACCTCGGTGCGGCAGGTCGCTGCCGCCGCGGGGGTCGACACGGCGCTGGTGCACCACTACTTCGGCACCAAGGAGCAGTTGTTCCAGGCCGTGGTGGAGTTCCCGGTCGACCTGCCCACGACCCTGGCTCGGGTCGCCGACGGGCCGGTCGGCGAGCTCGGACAGCGGCTGGTGGACACGTTCCTCGAGGCGTGGGAGCACCCGGTGAGCGGGCCGGCGCTCGAGGCGCTGATCCGGGGAGCGCTGGCCCACCGGGTCTACGGCCGCCTCATCCGGGAGTTCTTCACGGTGCACATCGTGCGCTCGGTGGGCGTGCGACTCGAGGGCGTGGTGCCGACCGACGAGGTGCCCACCCGGGCGAACTTCGTCGCGAGCCAGCTCTTGGGCCTGGCGGTGGTGCGCTACCTCCTGCGGTTCGAGCCGATGGCCTCCCTTCCCCGCGACGTCGTGGCCGCCACCGTGGCGCCGACGGTCCAGCGGTACCTCACCGAGGAGATCGACGCCCTCGGTTGAGCGACTCCCGTGCCCGGCGCCCCTCCTCCGGTGTCGGGCACCCGGTTCAGTCGGGTCGGTGCCGTCACACCACCTGCCCGTACAGGCGTTCGACGGCAAGACCATCGTGACACACCCCTCCAACATCGAGCCCGGGCCGTCGACAGCCCACCCCGACCGCGCGAGACTGTCCGAACTCGCACGGAGGTGGATGATGACCCGTCTGGTGTACTTCGAGTTCCCGTCGACCGGCCCGTTCGGTGAGCAGGCTGCCGCCGCGTACGGCGACCTCGCCGCCGACATCTCGGCCGACGAGGGGCTCGTCTGGAAGGTGTGGACCGAGAACCCCGAGGCGGGCACCGCCGGTGGCGTCTACCTCTTCGAGGACGCGGAGTCGGCGGCGCGGTACGTCGCGAAGCACACCGAGCGCCTCGCCGGGTTCGGCATCACCGGCATCACCGTCAAGGAGTTCGACGTCAACCGTGAACTCTCGGACACCACCCACGCCCAGCTCCGCCGACGTTGAGACCACCGATATCCGTGGACAGGTCACCGGCCTGCGGCACCATGCCCGCATGACACCCGACTGGTACACGCGCCCCTCGGCCCGCGACTGGGTCGACCCGAGCCCCGCCCCACCGGCCGTCCGCGACTTCCACCGCAGCCTGCCCGACTACGCCCCCACCCCCCTGGTCGACCTGCCCGCGCTGGCCGACGAGCTCGGTGTCGGGTCGGTCCGGGTCAAGGACGAGTCCGGCCGGCTGGGACTCCCCGCGTTCAAGATCCTCGGGGCGTCGTGGGCGAGCGCCCGCGCCGTCGCCGACCGCACCGGAGCCGCCGCCCTCGACCTCGACGTGCTGCGGACCTCCACGGCGGGTAGCGGCCTGCGCCTCGTCACCGCGACCGACGGCAACCACGGCCGCGCCGTCGCCCGCATGGCCCGGCTGCTCGGTCTTGCCGCCAGCGTCTTCGTCCCCGCCGTCATGTCCCCCGATACCGCGCAGGCCATCGCCTCGGAGGGCGCCGCCGTCGTGCGCGTCGACTCGCACTACGACGACGCCGTCGCCACGGCCGCCCGGTTCGCCGCCGAGCACCCCGGGCGCATCCTGGTCCAGGACACCGCCTGGGAGGGGTACGAGGACGTGCCCGGGTGGATCGTCCAGGGCTACGACACCCTCCTCCAGGAGGTCGACGAGTAGCTCGGCCGCGCCCCTGACCTCGTGGCCGTCCCCAACGGGGTGGGCTCGCTGGCCCAGGCCGTCGTCTCCCACTACCGCAGGGCGGACGCACCCCGCCCGAGCGTCCTGTCCGTCGAGCCCGACACCGCCGCCTGCGGCCTCGCCGGCCTCATGGCGGGCGAGCCGGTCACCGTCGCGACCGGCAGCACCGTGATGGCCGGGCTCAACTGCGGCACCCTCTCCTCCCTGGCCTGGCCGGTGCTACGGGACGGC
>DAHVRG010000016.1 GCA_027322565.1 Georgenia sp. | reverse complement strand
GCGCCGGCCCCCAGCCCGTTCCAGCCCGCCGGGCTCACCTTCACCCCGGTGTCGCGGGGACTGGTCAAGGTCCGGCTCGTCACCGAGGCGCTGTCGCTCGTGCCACCGCTGGTCGCCGTCGTCGTGCTCGCCGTCGTCGTGCCCGGTTGGTGGTGGTGGGTGCTCATCGGCGTCCTCGTCGTCCTCATCGGCTGGCTCAGCTGGCTCATCCCGCGCCAGGTCTCCGCGATCGGGTACGCCGAGCGGGACGAGGACCTCCTCATCCGCAAGGGCATCCTCTTCAAGCAGCTCACCGTCGTCCCCTACGGGCGGATGCAGTACGTCGACGTCCAGGCCGGTCCGCTCGACAGGTGGGCGAACGTCGCCAAGGTCCAGCTGCACACGGCCTCCGCACAGACGGACGCCTCGATCCCCGGGCTGCCGCCCGAGGAGGCCGCGCGGCTGCGTGACCGGCTCACCGAGCGCGGCGAGGCGAGGCTGGCCGGGCTGTGAGCACCACCCAGGCACAGCCGGCCCCGGAGGAGCACGTCGAGTGGCGGCGGGTCCACAAGGTCACCCCCGTCCTCAACGCGTGGAAGGTCATCGTCGCCGTCTTCGCGGTCTTCGTCTGGCAGAACGTCGAGGGTCTGTCCGAGCTGTGGGACGAGCGCGACTCGGTGGACTGGACGCTCGTCCTGCTCATCGGCGGCGGTGCCCTCCTCCTCTTCCTCGTCGTCCTCGCCGTCTACTCGGTGCTGTCGTGGCGGATGATGCGCTACGCGGTCGGGCAGGACGCGGTCTTCCTCCACCGCGGCATCCTCTTCCGGCAGCAGCGCCACGCCCGCCTCAACCGGATCCAGGCCGTCGACGTCGTCCAGCCGCTGCTCGCCCGCCTCTTCGGGCTCGCGCAGCTGAAGATCGAGACGGCGGGGGGCGGGGACTCCTCCGTCGTCCTCGCCTTCCTCCGGGAGGAGGACGCCCAGCGGCTGCGCCGCGAGGTCCTCGACCGGGTGGCCGACCGGAAGGCGCCGTCCTCACCCGCGCCGGCCGCGGAGGAGGGCGCCGGCACCGCGCCCACGACCCCGGTCGGCGCGCCGCAGGTGCCCGAGCGGGAGCTGCTCACCGTCCCCACCGGCCGGCTCGTCGGCTCCCTGCTCCTCTCCGGGTCCATGATCAGCCTCGTCGTCGTCCTCGCCGGGCTGACGCTCGCAGCGGTCGCGGCGGGCAGCGCGGCGCCGCTGTTCGGTGCGGTCCCCGGCCTGGTCGGCTGGGGCGGGTACCTGTGGTCCCGGTTCTCCGGCGGCTTCAACTTCCGGGCGGCGATCTCGCCCGACGGGATCCGGCTGCGCTACGGGCTGCTCGAGCAGCGCACCCAGACCCTCCCGCCCGGCCGGATCCACGCCGTCGGGCTCAAGCAGCCGCTGCTCTGGCGACGCAGGGGGTGGTGGCGGGTCGAGGTCAACGCCGCCGGGTACGGGCCCACCGGGGATGCGAACCAGGCCATCACCGGGACCGTGCTGCTGCCGGTCGGGACGCGCGGTGAGGCGCTCACCGCGCTCTGGCTCGTGCTGCCCGACCTCGGCGTCGACCACCCGCAGGCCGTCATCGACGCGGCGCTCGAGGGCGACGGCGAGGCCGCCGGCTTCCACACCACGCCCCGACGGGCCCGGTGGCTCGACCCCATCTCCTGGCGCCGCAACGGCATCCTCCTCACCCGACGGGCCATCCTCATGCGGCGCGGCCGTCTCAACCGCTCGCTGGCGATCGTGCCGCACGAGCGGACCCAGTCGCTCGCCCTGACCCAGGGCCCGCTCGAACGCCGTGCCCGGATCGCCAACGTCGTGGCCGCGACCGTGCCCGGTGGCGTGGCCACCACCGCCCACCACCTCGAGGAGCTGACGGCGCTCGCGGAGCTCGAGCGCGCCTCGGTGAAGTCGCGCGAGGCCCGGCACCGCGAGTCGCCGGAGGAGTGGATGCGCCGCGTCGGGCTGCTCCCGCCCACGGACGACGCCGGCGACGGCGAGCAGCAGGGCCGCGTGCCCCAGGTACCTCCGCCGCTGCCCGAGCAGGCGCCCGACCGGCCCCCGCACCCGTGACGTGGCCCACGTCATGGCAGCGCCCTCGCGCGCATTGGCGATAATGGCGCGGTGACTCCGACCGTGCCCGGTGACGTGCCGCCGTCCTCCCGCCCCGGACGCCTCGGCGTCGGGGTCGTCGGGGCCGGCCGCGTCGGTACCGTGCTCGCCAGCGCGCTGCGGGCGGCCGGGCACGGCGTCGTCGGGGCCAGCGCGGTCTCCGAGGAGAGCCGCGACCGCATCGACGCGCTGCTCCCCGGCATCCCGGTGCTCGAGATCCCGGACGTGATCGAGCGCGCCGAGCTCGTCCTGCTCACCGTCCCCGACGACGCCCTGGCCGACCTCGTCCGCGGCATCGCCGAGACGGGCGGGTGGCAGGCGGGGCAGATCGTCGTCCACACCGCCGGGCGCTACGGCACCGAGGTGCTCGAGCCGGCCCAGCGGGCGGGGGCGATCCCCATCGCCCTGCACCCGGCGATGACCTTCACCGGAACGAGCATCGACCTCTCCCGGCTCGTCGGCTGCCCCTTCGCCGTCACCGCGCCCGCGCCGGTGCTGCCCATCGGGCAGGCGCTCGTCGTCGAGATCGGCGGCGAGCCGGTGGTCCTGCCCGAGGACGCCCGCCCGCTGTACCATGCCGCGCTCGCCCACGGGGCCAACCACCTCGTCACGCTCGTCGCCCAGGCGATGCGGGTCCTGGCCCACGCCGGGGTGGATGACCCGGGTGCCTATCTCACCCCGCTGCTCACCGCCGCCCTCGACGGCACACTGCGGGACGGTGAGCTCGCCCTCACCGGACCCGTCGTCCGGGGAGACGCCGGCACCGTCGGCGAGCACGTCGCGAGCCTTGTCGCGCTGGCCGCCGCCGACGCCGACCTCGCCGACGTGCCCCCGGCGTACCGGAGCCTCGCCCGCGTGACGACGCAGCGGGCCTGGGCCGCGGGCCGCCTCACCGCGTCCACCGCACAGCAGCTCCTCGACGCCGTGGCCGAGCCCCCGGCGACCGCGGACGGAGGCAGCGCCGCCCGGCCCACCGCGCGGAGCGCCCCGGCCGGCACGGA
>DAHVRG010000011.1 GCA_027322565.1 Georgenia sp. | reverse complement strand
GTCAAGGAGCGCACCGCCCCGCCGACGATCAACGTCACCGAGATGGACGCCGACATCGACATCGACCTCGTGCGCGACACCCCGCGCGAGCTTCCCGACGGCGACATCGTCGGGCTCAACAACGCCTTCGGGTTCGGCGGCCACAACGTCGCCCTCGCCGTGAAGAACGCCTGAGCCGAACCGCCCGCCCCGGGCCTGGCGGACAGGCCGCCGCCCGGGGCCGGGACGGCGCGAGGTGACTCCCCGCCCCGACGGTCAGCCGACGCGGTGGAGCCAGCGCACCGGAGCGCCGGCACCGGCGTAGCGGAAGGGCTCGAGCTCGTCGTCCCACGCCTGGCCGAGGGCGAGGTTCATCTCGTGGCACATGCGGGCCGGGTCGGAGGCGAACTCCAGCGCCGCCCGGATGCGGTCCTCGGGGACGACGACGTTGCCGTGCGCGTCGGTCTGGGCGTGGAAGATCCCCAGCTCGGGGGTGTGGGACCACCGCCCGCCGTCGACCCCGGGTGAGGGGTCCTCGGTGATCTCGTAGCGCAGGTGGTTCCAGCCACGCAGGGCGGAGGCCAGGCGCGCGCCGGTGCCGACCGGCCCCACCCACGAGTACTCCGCCCGGTACATGCCCGGGGCAGCGGGCTGTGGGGTCCACTCCAAGGAGACACGGCCGTCGAGCACCGTGCCCGCCGCCCACTCGACGTGCGGGCACAGCGCGCGGGGCGCAGAGTGCACGAAGATGACGCCGCGGGTGCTGGCACCATTCATGTCGACCCTCCTGATTCTCGCTCGAGGTGCGTCTTCCCCTACGACCTCAGTTCGAACCCGGTGGTCCACACGTCTCGCGGCGTGATGGGGCCCATCATGCCACATCGCCGGCAGGGTAGCCCCGGGACGGGATGCCCTGCCGGCGACGTGAGGTGTGTCAGGTGCGTGCGGGGACCTCGGCCTCCTCCGGCCGACCGCTCACCTGCTCCGGGTCCTCGGCGGCGAGCTCCTCGTCGTCGACGAAGAGCTGGGCGGCCTGGGGCGAGTTGTACTGCTCGACGTGGAGGATGCCCTCCCGCTTGGCGACGACGGTCGGGACGAGAGCCTGCCCGGCGACGTTCGTGGCCGTGCGGCCCATGTCGAGGATCGGGTCGATCGCCAGCAGCAGGCCCACGCCCTCGAGCGGCAGGCCGAGCGTCGACAGCGTCAGGGTGAGCATGACGATCGCACCGGTGAGCCCGGCCGTCGCGGCGGACCCGACGACGGAGACGAAGGCGATGAGGAGGTAGTCGGTCACTGCCAGCTCGAGGCCGAAGAACTGCGCCACGAAGATCGCGGCCAGCGCCGGGTAGATCGAGGCGCAGCCGTCCATCTTCGTCGTGGAGCCCAGCGGTACGGCGAAGGAGGCGTAGGACGACGGCACGCCGAGGTTGCGCTCGACGACCCGCTGGGTCAGCGGCAGGGTGCCGATCGAGGAACGGGAGACGAACCCGAGCTGGATCGCGGGCCAGGCACCCCGGTAGAAGCGGGTGACGGACAGGCCGTTGGTGCGCAGCACGAGCGGATAGACGACGACGAGGACGAGCGCCAGGCCGAGGTAGACCGCCCCGGCGAAGGTGCCGAGCGGGGCCAGGGAGTCCCAGCCGTAGGTGGCGATGGCCCGCCCGATGAGCCCGAGCGTGCCGAGTGGCGCGAGGCGGATGATCCACCACAGCACCTTCTGGATGATGGCGAGCAACGAGCGGTTCACCGAGAGGAAGGGCTCGGCCTTCTTCCCCACCTTGAGCGCTGCCAGGCCCACGACCAGCGCCATGACGAGGATCTGCAGGACGTTGAAGCTCAGCGAGCTGCTCACCCCGCCGTCCTCGGCGACGGAGACGGAGGACTCCAGCCCGAGGAAGTTCCCCGGGACCAGCCCACCGAGGAAGTCGAGCCAGCTGCCGGTCCGGCCCGGCTCCGCGGCGGCGTCGGCGCCGACGGAGGTGTTGACACCGGGGCGCATGACCAGGCCGAGCCCGATCCCGATGGCGACCGAGGCCGCCGCGGTGATCGCGAACCACACGAGGGTCTGGCCGGCGAGCCGGGCGGCGTTCGCCACCCCGCGGAGGTTGGCGATCGAGGCGACGATCGCGGTGAAGACGAGCGGCGGGACGGTGGCCCGCAGCAGGCTCACGAAGGTCGAGCCGATGGTCTCCAGCGCGACGGTGAGGCCGTTGGGCTCACCCGCGGGCGTCTCGCCGATGGCGAGCGCCCACCAGCCGAGCAGGACGCCGACGACGAGGGCGAGCAGGATCTGGACGGTGAAGGACGGCGCGCGCAGCCGGCGCCGTGCAGGTGGTGCGGACGTGGACGTGGACATGGTGGCCTTTCACGACAGGGCGACATGGAGGTGCGCGGGCACGCCGACGCACACGGGGTCGCGGGAGGACGGACGAGGTCGGTCGAGCGCGCGCGGCGCAGCTCAGGTCCGGCGACGGTGCCGGGGACGTCCGTGGGTCAGCGGGCGGTCCGCTGGTCCCGCGTGCTCAGGAACGACAACACAGCGCGCTGGCCTGCCGACGCAGGTCGCAGTCGTAGCGCGCGGTGAGGTTCCAGGCGTTGAGCACAGACGCTCCTCGAGGTGAGGGCCCGCACGGTTCGCGAGCCAGCCGCCACAGTAGTCGAGCCGGGCGTCCGGCGCGACAGGACGTGACCTAGATCATCTCGCGGATGGCCTTCATCGCCTTCTTCCGCTCCGCCCGGTCGAGACGGTCGATGTAGAGCATGCCCTCGAGGTGATCCATCTCGTGCTGCAGGCAGCGGGCCATGAGCTCCTCCCCCTCGACGACAACCTGCTTGCCGTCGAGGTCGATGCCCTCGACCCGGGCGTACCAGGCCCGCTCGGTGGGGAACCACAGGCCGGGGACGGACAGGCAGCCCTCGTCGCCGTCCTGGTACTCGTCCTCGGAGACCTCGACGAGACGCGGGTTGAGGACGTAGCCGATGTCGTCCTCGATGTTCCACGAGAACGCCCGCAGGCTCACCCCGATCTGGTTCGCGGCCAGGCCGGCGCGGCCCTCGTGGTCGACCGTCTCGAGCAGGTCCTCGACCAGCGCCTTGACGCGGTCGTCGATCTCCGTGATGGGTTCGCACGGGGTGCGCAGGACCGGGTCGCCCACGACGCGGATGTCTCGCATAGCCATGGCGCACAGTTTCCCACGCCCGGCGCCGTGCACCGAACGCCTCAGCCGGTCGCGGCGATCGCGCCCCGCCCGGCCTGGCGCCCGGAGAAGAGGCAGCCACCGAGGAAGGTGCCCTCCAGGGAGCGGTAGCCGTGCATGCCACCGCCGCCGAAGCCGGCGACCTCCCCCGCGGCGAACAGGCCGGGGAGCGGCTCGCCGTCAGGACCGAGCACTCGGGCGTCGAGGTCCGTCTCGATCCCGCCGAGCGTCTTGCGGGTGAGGACGTGGAGCTTGACCGCGACGAGCCGCCCGGCGGCGGGGTCGAGCAGCCGGTGCGGGGCGGCGACCCGGATGAGGCGGTCCCCGCGGTAGGTGCGGGCCTGGCGCAGCGCCGTCACCTGGGCGTCCTTGGTGAACTCGTTCGTCAGCTCGCGGTCACGGGCGTCGACCTCGCGGGCGACGGCGTCGGCGTCGAGCTGGGCCTCGGGGGTGATCCGGTTCATCCCGGCGACGAGCTCCGGGAGGGAGTCGGCGACGACGAAGTCCGGGCCGCGGCGCATGAGCTCGGCGACCGGCCCGGGCGGCCCGGGCCGCAGCCGCTGGAGGAGGAGGCGCAGGTCCCTGCCGGTGAGGTCGGGGTTCTGCTCGCTGCCGGAGAGGGCGAACTCCTTCTCGATGACGCGCTCGGTGAGGACGAACCAGCTGTGGTCGCGCCCGGTGGTGCGCAGGTGGCGCAGCGTGGCGAGGGTGTCGAAGCCGGGGAAGAGCGGCGGCGGCAGCCGTCGCCCGGTGGCGTCCAGCCACAGCGAGGAGGGTCCGGGCAGGATGCGGATGCCGTGTCCCGGCCAGATGGGCGCGTAGTTCTCGACTCCCTCGGTGTAGTGCCACATCCGGTCCCGGTTGACGAGACTCGCCCCGGCGGCCGCCGCGACCTCGAGCATGGAGCCGTCGACGTATGCGGGCACACCGGTGAGCATCCGCCGCGGCGGCGTGCCCAGCGAGTCCGGCCACCACCGGCGCACGAGCTCGTCGTTGCCGCCGATGCCGCCCGAGGCGACGACGACGGCCTGGGCCTGCAGCGCGAAGTCCCCGACGACCTCACGGGTCGTGGCGACACCCCGGTGGGAACGGTCCGGGGCGAGGACCTCACCGGCGACGCCGTCGACGGCACCGGCCGACGTCGTCAGCCGGGTGACGCGGTGGCGTGGGGCGAGCCGGACGAGGCCGGCGTCGACGGCGGCGCGGACCTGCCGCGCGAACGGGGCGACGACTCCCGGGCCGGTACCCCAGACGATGTGGAACCGCGGGACCGAGTTGCCCGGTCCGGTGGCCAGCGCGCCGCCGCGCTCGGCCCAGCCCACGACCGGGAAGAACCGCACCCCGAGCGAGTGCAGCCACGCCCGCTTCTCCCCGGCGGCGAAGTCGACGTAGGCCCGCGCCCAGCGTTCGGGCCAGCGGTCCTCCCGCGGCCGGTCGAACCCGGCGGTGCCCTGCCAGTCCTGCCAGGCCAGCTCGCGAGAGTCGCGGACCCCCATCCGACGCTGCTCCGGCGAGTCGACGAGGAAGAGCCCGCCGAAGGACCAGTAGGCCTGCCCGCCGAGGTCCTGGAGCGGCTCCTGGTCGACGAGGACGACGCGGCGGCCGGCACCGGCGAGCTCCGCCGTGGCGACGAGGCCGGCCAGCCCGGCCCCGACGACGATGACGTCTGCGTCCATGCGTCCCTCCCCGGCGCGGTGCCCACGCACCCGCCGCAGGGTCAGGCTAACGGGCGTGGTCGCCCCTTGATCGGTGGTCGGACCCGCTGGGACACTCGTTCCGCTGAGCCGGCCGGCCGAGGAGGCCCCGATGGTCTCGACCTACCGTGTGGCGTGGTGGAACCTGGAGAACCTCTTCGACGAGCGGGACGCCCCGGACCGCTCGGACAAGCTCCGGCGGGCCATCGGCCGGGACCTGGCGACGTGGACCCGCGCGCGGCGGGACGCCAAGATCGGGCAGCTCGCCGCCGCGATCTCCGGGATGAGCGACGGTGCCGGGCCGGACCTCCTCGGGGTGTGCGAGGTGGAGAACGCCCGCGTGCTCGGCCTGCTCCTTGACCGGCTGGCCGCCGTGCTGCCCGCCCGCAGCTACGCCGTCGTGCACGCGGACACCTCCGACCAGCGCGGCATCGACGTCGCCTTCCTCTACGACCCCGCCCTCTTCACCGCCGGGGAGCTCTTCCAACACGTCGTCATGCGCCGCACGGCGACGCGGGAGATCCTCCAGGTCAACTTCCGCACCCACCGCGACCGGCTCTGGGTGCTGTTCGCCAACCACTGGCCCTCCCGCCGTGGCGGAGCGGAGCAGTCGGCGGGGTACCGCGCCATCGCGGGTGAGACGCTGGCCTACTTCCACGAGCGGGTGCGTGACATCCACGGCGCCTCCACGCCGGTGCTCGTCATGGGTGACTTCAACGACGAACCCTTCGACGTCTCGCTGGTGCGGCACGCCCTGAGCGTCCGCCAGGACGCCCGGGTGAGAGCGGGGCGGAACCCCTACCTCCTCAACCTCACCTGGGAGGTCCTCGGCGAGCGGGCCGGCACGTTCTACTTCGACAACGAGCCCAACGTGCTGGACCAGATCCTCGTCAATAGGGCGATGCTGCAGCCGGACGCACCGATCTCCGTCGTCCCGGCCTCGGTGGAGGTGGTCCGGCTGCCCGGGATGGTGGCCCAGGGTCGCTACCCGTACCCGATCGCCTTCGGTGGCATCGGCGGCCGCACGCTCGACGAGCACGGCTACTCCGACCACTCCCCGGTCACCGTCGACGTCGTCGAGGAGGACTGAGGCCAGCACCTGTCGTCGGACTCCACCCGGGGACGGAAGAAGGCCCGGGCCGATACGACCCCGGGCCTTCCGTGTGCTCCCGCGACTGGACTCGAACCAGTAACCGTCCGGTTAACAGCCGGATGCTCTGCCGATTGAGCTACGCGGGATCGTGCCGGATCACTCTAACAGGATGACGCGACCGGCCGGGACCCGCGGCCGGGGGTGCCGGGTGTGACTTCGGCCGCATCCCTCCCTCCGGCCGTCACTCCGCGAGACCGACCGCCTCCCGGACCCGGCGCTCGAGGTCGTCGAGCTCCCGCTCGACCTCCTCCCCCTCGGGCAGCGGGCCGAACGCGGTGAGGAGCGAGTACAGGCTGCCGTCCTCGCGCCGGCGGACCGTGGCGCGCACCCGGGTGCGTCCCACCTCGATCGTCTCGTGGTGGACGACGGAGGCCTGGACCCGCTCCCGCAGCGCTGCGGTGAGGACGGCGACGTCGTCGTGGTCGAGCACGAGGGACTGCTCGGCGCGCTCCCGGTCGGCCCACGTGATCCGGAACGTGCGGGTGTCCCCGTCCCAGGCACCGGTCTCGATCTCGTGCCACGCGGTGCGCTGCCCCAGGCCGTCCTCCCCGACGACGAGGAGCGCGTCGCGGGCGACGACGACCCACGACCCGTTGGTCATCGGCGCGACGGCGAGCGGCCGGTCCCCACGAGGCAGGTGGGCGGCGACGGGGTCGGGCAGGCGGACGGCACGGCGGAAGATGGGCACGGAGCAACCGTATCCGAGCGGGTCGGTAGGATGACCGGCCGGGCGGCCCTGCGGCCGCGCGCCCCAGTAGCTCAGCCGGTCAGAGCAGCGGACTCATAATCCGCCGGTCGCGGGTTCAAGCCCCGCCTGGGGCACCACCGGCTACAGGTACTCCTCGGTGTCGTCGTCGCGCTCGAGCTGTGCCGAGATCCGGTCCAGCACGCGGTCGCGCGCGGCCGACACCGCGTCGTGCCACTGCGCCGAGGCCCTGGTCTGCATCACTGCCGACTGTCCTTGACTGCCCATGGGGTTGCCTCCCGTCCGGGTGGTCGACACCGCCCGATGTCGACACCTCCAGTGTCCGACATTCC
>DAHVRG010000306.1 GCA_027322565.1 Georgenia sp. | reverse complement strand
TCGCCTCGGGCGTGGTCACCGTCGTCGTCGGCAACCTGCCCTTCCTCGGGCTCATCGTCCCCAACGTCGTGTCCATGCTCCGCGGCGACGACCTGCGCAGCAACCTGCCGTGGGTGTGCCTCCTCGGCGTCGCCGTCGTCGCGGCGTGCGACCTCGTCGGGCGGACCGTCATCGCGCCCTTCGAGGTGCCGGTCTCCCTCGTCCTGGGGGTCGTCGGGGCTGCCGTGTTCGTCCTCCTCATCCTCCGGCAGCGGCGCCGTGGTTGACGTCCTGCCGGTCTGGCGCCCCAGCCCGCGCCGCAGCTCGGCGCCGATCCGGATGTCCGGACCGCTGCCGACGGCCAAGGTGCGGCGCCGCTACTGGATCGTGCTCACCGGCCTGGCCGCCCTCGCCGCCCTCTTCGCCGCCGGGCTCATCGCCTGGGACAACCCGATGCCCGTCGGCACCGACGGGTTCTGGCGGATCGCCCAGCTGCGGGTGAAGAACGTCGTCGTCATGGCGATCGTCGCGCTGTGCCAGGCGATCGCCACGGTGAGCTTCCAGACGGTGACGAACAACCGCATCATCACGCCGTCGATCATGGGCTTCGAGTCGCTGTACATCGCGGTCCAGACCTCGGCGGTGTACTTCCTCGGCGCCGCCGGGATCATCTCGCTCACCGGCCTGCCCCAGTTCGCCATGCAGGTGGCGCTCATGGTCGGCCTCGCGGTGGCCCTCTACGGCTGGCTGCTGTCGGGCCGCTACGGCAACCTCCACGTCATGCTGCTCATCGGCATCGTCATCGGCGGCGGGCTCGGGTCGGTGTCGACGTTCATGCAGCGCCTGCTCACCCCCAGCGAGTTCGACGTCCTCACCGCCCGGCTCTTCGGCTCGGTCTCCAACGCCGACGCCGGCGACCTCCCGCTCGCCGTCCCGCTGTGCCTCGTGGCGGGGACGCTGCTGTGGGCGCGGGCCAAGCGGCTCAACGTCATGGCGCTGGGCCGGGACGCGACGACGGGCCTCGGGCTCAACCACCGCGCCGAGCTCATCAAGGTGCTCGTCCTCGTCGCCGTGCTCGTCGCCGTCTCGACGGCGCTGGTCGGCCCCATGACCTTCTTCGGCTTCCTCGTGGCGACGCTGGCCTACCAGCTCGCCGACACCCACGACCACCGCTACGTGTTCCCGGTCGCCGTCCTCACCGGCTTCGTCGTCCTCGCCGGTGCCTACTTCGTGATGAACCACGTCTTCTACGCCCAGGGCGTGGTGTCGATCATCATCGAGCTGGTCGGCGGCTCCGTCTTTCTCGTCGTCATCCTGAGAAAGGGACGCCTGTGATCACCCTGACCGACGTGCGCAAGGACTACAGCAGCGAGGTCTGCATCGGTCCCGTCGACCTGCGCATCCCCGCCGGGGGCATCACCGCGCTCATCGGCCCCAACGGGGCGGGCAAGTCGACGCTCCTCACGATGATCGGCCGCCTCCTCGGGCTGGACGCCGGGACGATCGAGATCGCCGGCTACGACGTCACGACCACCGCGTCGAAGGACCTGGCCAAGATCGTCTCGGTGCTCCGCCAGGAGAACCACTTCGTCACCCGGCTCACCGTCCGCCAGCTCGTCGCCTTCGGCCGCTTCCCGTACACGAAGGGCAGGCTGACCGAGGTCGACGAGGAGCTCATCAGCCAGGCGATCGACTTCCTCGAGCTGTCCGAGCTGGAGAACCGCTACCTCGACGAGCTCTCCGGCGGGCAGCGCCAGCGCGCCTACGTCGCCATGGTGCTGTGCCAGGACACCGAGTTCGTCCTGCTCGACGAGCCGCTGAACAACCTCGACATGCGCCACTCGGTGCAGATGATGAAGCACCTCAGGCGCGCCGCCACCGAGCTCGGTCGCACGATCGTCATCGTCCTCCACGACATCAACTTCGCCGGCCGCTACGCCGACTACGTCTGCGCGGTCAAGGACGGCAAGATCGCCGAGTTCGGCCCGTGCGAGGAGGTCATGACCGAGCCGGTCCTCACCCGGGTGTTCGACACCCCGGTCCAGGTCATCGACGGGCCGCAGGGTCCGCTCGCCGTCTACTTCTGAGGGAAGGGCCGCGCGTGGTGCCCGTGCGGCGGACGCATGCGCCCACCGGGAGGCACGCGCCGTAGACTGCAGGGCGTGTCCGTGACCTCTCTTACCGTCCGGCCCGACCTCGCCGGACTCACCCCCTACGGCGCACCTCAGCTCGACGTGCCCGTGCTGCTCAACGTCAACGAGAACCCGCACGCGCCCTCGGAGCAGGTCGTCCGGGACATCACCGACGCCGTCGCCGAGGCCGCGCGGGGCCTCAACCGCTACCCGGACCGGGAGTTCCTCCCGCTGCGCACCGACCTCGCCGAGTACCTCCACGTCGAGTCGGGCGCCACCGGGCTGCGGGCGGAGAACATCTGGGCCGCCAACGGCTCCAACGAGGTCATGCTCCATGTCCTCCAGGCCTTCGGCGGCCCGGGACGCACGGCGCTGTCCTTCGCGCCGACGTACTCGATGTACCCCGAGTACGCCCGCGACACGATGACCGGCTGGGTCACCGGCCGGCGCGAGGAGGACTTCACCCTCGACCCCGAGCACGCCGTCGCCCAGCTGCGCGAGCACCGGCCCGCCGTCGTCCTCCTCGCCAGCCCGAACAACCCCACCGGCACCGCGCTGCCGCTCGACACCGTCGAGGCGATCGCGGTGGCGGCACGGACCACCGGCCCGGAGGGCGCGGACGGCACCCCCACGGCCAGCGTCGTCGTCGTCGACGAGGCCTACGCGGAGTTCCGGCGGGCCGGCACCCCGAGCGCGCTCAGCATCCTCGACCGCCACCCCCACCTCGCGGTGGCGCGCACCATGTCCAAGGCGTTCGGGCTCGCCGGGGCCCGGGTCGGCTACCTCGCCGCGGCGGCCGAGCTCGTCGACGTCCTGCGCGTCGTCCGCCTGCCCTACCACCTCTCCGCCGTCACCCAGGCGGTGGCCCGGGCCGCGCTGCGCCACCGCGGTGAGCTCATGGCCCAGGTGGCCGAGCTGCGCGCCGAGCGCGACCGGTGCGTCGCCTGGCTGCGGGAGCAGGGGTTCACGGTCGCGGACTCCGACGCGAACTTCGTCCTCTTCGGCCCGGTGGAGGACCGGGAGCAGGTGTTCCGTGACCTGCTCGACCGGGGAGTTCTCATCCGGGTCGTCGGTCCGCCAGGATGGCTGCGGGTATCGATCGGTACCGCCGCGGAGATGGCCGCCTTCCGGGCGGCACTACAGGAGGTGCTCGGGAAGTGAGTGCACAGCGGGCGCGCACGGCGCGCGTGGAGCGGACGACGTCGGAGTCGAGCGTCGTCGTCGAGCTCGACCTGGACGGCACCGGCCGGACGGACATCTCGACGACGGTGCCGTTCTACGACCACATGCTCACGGCGCTGGGCAAGCACTCGCTCGTCGACCTCACCGTCCAGGCCACCGGGGACACGCACATCGACGTCCACCACACGGTCGAGGACGTGGCGATCACCCTGGGCCAGGCGCTGCGCCAGGCGCTGGGGGACAAGCGCGGCATCGCCCGTTTCGGCGACGCGTACATCGCGATGGACGTGACCCTCGCCCAGGCCGTCGTCGACCTGTCCGGCCGGCCCTACCTCGTCCACAGCGGGGAGCCAGCCGGCCAGGAGTACCACCTCATCGGCGGGCACTTCACCGGGGCGCTGACCCGGCACGTGTTCGAGTCGATCGCCCACCACGCCGCCGTGACGCTGCACGTGCGGCTCATCACCGGGCGCGACCCGCACCACATCGTCGAGGCCCAGTTCAAGGCGCTCGCCCGGGCGCTGCGCGCCGCCGTCGAGCCCGACCCCCGCGTCGAGGGCATCCCGTCGACCAAGGGCGCCCTGTGAGCGAGGTCCCGGCAGTCGCCGTCGTCCTCACCCCGGTGGCCTCGGCCCCCGCGCTCGCCGGGCTGTGCGCGATGTCCGACGTCGACGTCCACGTCGTCCCCTCGAAGTCCGGTGCCGTCGCGGTCGTCGAGCTCGAGCAGCCCGAGCCGGCGGACGACTGGGACATCGGCGAGCTCCTCGCCGCCACCGGCGAGGAGGTCCCGGCCCAGGCCGACGAGGTTGCCCGGACGCTGTCCCGGCTCACCAAGGCCGGGGTCGTGCTCATCACCGCCTCGCTCACCACCGACTCCGGGGTCGAGCAGGGGCTGTCCGGGCAGCTCACCGCGTGGCGCTACGCCGGCGGGGAGCAGGGGGAGCAGGTGGCCGTCGGGCTCGTCCTCGCGGGTGCGGACGACGTCGTCGAGGACGTCGTCCTGGGCCGGGTGCGGGTGACCGACGTCCCCGGGCACCAGCGTTCGGGCGACCTGCCGCGCTGGAAGGCGGCGCGCATGTTCGCCAAGGGGCTGCGCCGCCGGCAGCCGTGAGGCGCCGGTCACGGACGTCCCGGCGGGCAGCGACCGAGGGTAGACTTCCCCGGTGACCAGCCAGCCGAACGTCGTCGTCCTCGACCACGGCTCGGGCAACGTCCGCTCCGCAGTCCGCGCCCTCGAGCGTGCCGGCGCACAGGTCGAGCTCACCTCCGACCCGGAGCTCGTGGCCGACGCCGACGGGCTCGTCGTCCCCGGCGTGGGAGCCTTCGCCGCCGTCATGCGCCAGCTGCGCGAGGTCGGCGGCCCCCGGATGATCGAGCGCCGCCTCGCCGGCGGGCGCCCCGTCCTGGGCATCTGCGTCGGCATGCAGGTGATGTTCGAGAGCGGCATCGAGCGGGGCACCGACACCGAGGGCCTCGGCGAATGGCCGGGCGTCGTGCGACGGCTCGACGCGCCGGTTGTGCCCCACATGGGGTGGAGCACCGTCGAGGCCGGCGAAGGATCCCGCCTGTTCGCGGGCCTCGAATCCGAGCGGTTCTATTTCGTGCACTCCTACGCCGCGCAGGTATGGACCCTCGATGTGATGCCGCCGTTCCCCATCCCCGCGGTCACCTGGGCCACCCACGGG
>DAHVRG010000304.1 GCA_027322565.1 Georgenia sp. | reverse complement strand
CCCGTGGTCGACGAACACGCAGGTGAGCTGGTCCCCGACGGCGCGCTGGACGAGCGCGGCGGCGACGGCGGAGTCCACCCCGCCGGACAGCCCGCAGATCACCCGGGCGTCGCCGACCTGGGCGCGGATCGCCGCGACCTGCTCGGCGATGACGTTGCCGGGGGTCCACGTCGGGTCCAGCCCGGCGCCGTCGTACAGGAACCGCTCGAGCGCGGCCTGCCCGAAGTCGGTGTGCCGGACCTCCGGGTGCCACTGCATGCCGAAGAGGCGACGCTCCCGGTCCTCGAACGCGGCCACCGGCGCGCCGGGCGACGTCGCGAGGACCGTGAAGCCCTCGGGCGCCTCTCGGACGGCGTCGCCGTGGCTCATCCACACCTGCTGGTGCTCCGGGGTCCCGGCCAGGAGCGACCCGGCGGCGCACAGCTCGACGGTAGTCGCCCCGTACTCACGCTCGCCGGTGCGCTCGACGCTGCCGCCGAGCGCGGCGGCCATCGCCTGGAAGCCGTAGCAGATACCGAGCACCGGCACACCGGCCGCGAAGAGAGCGGGGTCGACGGCGGGCGCGTCCTCGGCGTACACGGAGGCCGGCCCGCCGGAGAGGATGATCGCGGCGGGGTCCTTCGCGAGGAGCCGGTCCACCGCCATGGTGTGCGGCACGATCTCGGAGTACACCCCGGCCTCCCGCACCCGGCGGGCGATGAGCTGGGCGTACTGGGCACCGAAGTCGACGACGAGGACGGGGCGCGGGGTGGCCGCTCGTTCGGCGGTCGTGGGAGCGTCGCTCATGGTCACGGCCTCAGCGTAGTGCTCCGCCGCGCGACCACGCCCGGCAGGTCTGCGGTGAACCAGCGCTGGGCCCGGTGCTCCATGACGAAGGAGAGGACGGGGACCACGCCGGCGACGACGAGGGCGGCCATCCGGCCCAGCCCCCACCGCATCGTCGACCACAGGTTGAAGACGCTGATGAGGTAGACGACGTAGATCCAGCCGTGGGCGAAGGGGATCCACCGGATCCACGCCGCGACGTCGGGCCCCACCTGGACGAGGTAGACGAGGACCATCTCGACGCACAGGAGGAGCAGCATGACACCTGTGACGAACGCCATGAGCCGGTAGAACCGCCAGGCACTCCTCGCCTTGCGCTCGCGTTCGGCGTGCAGCGCCGCTCGTTGCTGCCCTGCCGCGGTCGTCGTCTCGTCGTCCACCGGTCCTCCTCCTGCCCGCCGGTGCGGGCCACCCGCCCAGTGTCTCAGGCCTCCAGCGACGCGGGAAAACAGGCTGCTCACCCGCTCGGCGGCCGCATAGGCTCCGAGGCGTGCTCGACGTCCCGACCGGCCACCCCGGTCACCCCCCGCTCCACTCCCCGATGGCCTACCTCACCTGGGTCGGGCGCCGGGGTTGGCGGGTCCTCCTGCCCGCCGCCGTCCTCACCTCGGCCGTCTCGCTCTCCGGTGCCGCGGTCCCCCTGCTGCTCGGGCTCGCGCTGGACACCGGGCTGGAGGACGGGCTCTCGGTCCGGCTGCTGTGGCTGGCGCTCGTCATCGTCGCCGTCGGCGTCTTCGGTGCCGTGACGACGAGTGTGGGGCACGCCGCGGAGGTGGGTGGCTGGCTGCACGGCGCGTTCACCACCACCCGGCTCGTGGGCCACCACGTGAGCCGGACCGGCCCGGCGATCGGTGAGGAGCTGCCCACCGGTGAGGTGGTCAGCGCCGTCGCCAACGACTCCTTCCAGGTCGGCAACGTGGTCGAGCTGCTGCCTGCCTTCCTCGGCGGGCTCACCGGCTACCTCGCCGTCACGGTCTACATGCTCCAGCAGTCGCCGAGCCTCGGCGTCGTCGTCGCGCTCGGGCTGCCCGTGGTCACCGTCGTCGTCTCCTTCCTCATCCGGCCGCTCCAGGCCCGGCAGAAGGCGCAGCGTGACGCGGCCGGGCGCCTCGCGACGCTCGCCACCGACACCGTCTCCGGGCTGCGCATCCTGCGTGGCATCGGCGGGGAGGACGCCTTCGCCGAGCGCTACCGGGCCCAGTCGCAGCGGGTGCGCCAGGCCGGGGTGCGGGTGGCGGCGCTCTCCTCGGTGCTCGAGGCCCTCCAGGTGCTCCTTCCCGGGCTCTTCGTCGCCTGCGTCGTGTGGCTCGGGGCCCGGCAGGCGCTCGCCGGGGAGATCAGCCCCGGGCAGCTCGTGACGTTCTACGGCTTCACGGCCTACCTGTCGGAGCCGCTGCGCTGGATCACCCAGTTCCTCAACTTCTTCACCCGGGCGCGGGTCGCCGCCCGGAAGGTCGTCGGCGTGCTCCCGTGGCGCCGGAGGCGGGAACCCTCGCCGAGTCCGAGGCCGCCGACACGCTGCCCGCCCCGACGGTGCCGGCGAGCCCGGCTCGGGTGGTCGACGAGCACACCGGCCTCGAGGTCACCCCCGGCGTCCTCACCGCGGTCGTCACCCCACGGGCCGGCGAGGGGGAGGCCCTCGCCGGCCGGCTGGGCCGCCTCGACGACCGCGCTGCCGGGACCGTCCTCCTCGACGGCGTCCCCCTGCGGGACCTGTCGCTCGCCGAGGTCCGACACCGCGTCGTCGTCGCCTCCTCCACCCCCGAGCTGTTCACCGGCACCCTCCGGGAGGCCGTGGACGCCCGCGCCGCGGGCCTGCCGGACGAGACGCTGCTCCACGCCCTGGACGTCGCCGACGCCCACGACGTCCTGGAGTCCCTGCCCGAGGGTCTGGACGGCACGATCACGGAGAAGGGCCGCTCGCTGTCGGGGGGCCAGCGGCAACGGGTTGCCCTCGCCCGCGCCCTCGTGCTCGAGCCGCAGGTGCTCGTCCTCGTCGAGCCGACGAGCGCCGTCGACGCCCACACCGAGGCACGGATCGCGGGGCGGCTCGCGGCCTACCGCCGCGGACGCACCACCGTCGTGCTCACCACCTCCCCGCTCGTCCTCGAGCACGCCGACGACGTCGTCCTCGTCGACGACGGCGCAGTCCGGGTCCGCGGACGCCACCGCGACCTGCTCGCCCGGGCCGCGGCAGGTGAGCCGGAGGCGCAGGCGTACCACGACGTCGTCGGCCGCTCCCTGGCCGCCGTGGAGGTGGGCTGACGTGCAGCTTCCCGTCGCCGACAGCCGGCGCGTCCGCGCCTTCGCGGGCCGCCTGCTGCGCTCCTATCGGCGCTCACTCCTCGCCGTCGTCGCCCTCCAGGCCCTGGCTGCCCTCGGAGCGCTGGCGCTGCCGTGGCTGCTCGGCGGGCTGGTCGACGCCGTCGTCGCCGGCACCACCCGCGCGTACGTCGACACCGTCGCCGGCTGGCTGGTCGCCGTCGTCGTGCTCCAGGCGCTCGTCACCCGGTACGCCCAGCGCGGTGCCATGGTGCTCGGCGAGGAGGTCTTCGCCGAGCTGCGTGAGCGGTTCCTCGCCGGGGTCACCCACCTGCCGCTGTCGACGGTCGAGCGGGCCGGCACCGGAGACCTGCTGGGCCGCACGACCAACGACGTCGACCGGGTGCAGTGGGCGGTGCGCTTCGGCATCCCGCGCGTCCTGGTCACCGGGACGACGATCACGCTGACCTTCGGGGCGGCGCTGCTCGCCGCCCCGCTCGTCGCGCTCGCGATGCTCGTCGGGCTGCCGGTGCTCTTCCTCGCGACGCGTCGCTACCTGCGGCGGTCGGCGCCGGCGTACCGGGCGGAGTCTGCGGCGTACGCGGACCTCAATGGGGTGCTCACCGAGTCGGTCGAGCACGCCGCGACCGTCGACGCGCTGGCGCTGGGGCGCCGCCGCCGGGAGGCGCTCGACGCCGCCGTCGCCACGGCGTGGGGCCGGGAGAAGGTCACCCTGCGGCTGCGGATGGAGGTGTTCTTCTGGCTCGTCGTGTCCTTCTCGCTGCCGGTCGCCGCCGCCGTGCTGTGGGGTGCCCACCTCGTCGGCAGCGGTCTGGCCACGATCGGCGCGGTCACCACCGTCGGGCTCTACGTCATCCAGGTGCGCGGGCCGCTGTTCGAGCTGCTCATGTGGGTGGACGAGATCCAGGTCGCCACGGCGAGCCTGGCGCGCATCGTCGGCATCGAGCTCGTCGCTCCCGACCGTCACCCCGGCCCCGCGCGACCCACCGCGGAGGACATCCACGCCCGTGAGGTGCGCTACGCCTACCGGGAGGGCGAGGACGTGCTCCACGGCATCGACCTCACGCTCACGCCCGGTGAGCGGCTGGCGATCGTCGGGCCGTCCGGCGCGGGTAAGTCGACCTTCGGCCGGATGCTCGCCGGCATCCACCCACCGACCGGAGGCCGCGTGACGGTCGACGGCGTCCCGCTCGTCGACCTCCCGGAGGAGGAGCTGCGCCGCCACGTCGCGCTCGTCACCCAGGAGCACCACGTGTTCGTCGGGTCGGTGGCGGACAACCTGCGGCTCGCCAGGCAGGACGCCACCGACGCCGAGCTCCTGCGCGCGCTGGAGGCCGTGGACGCCGACACCTGGGTGGCCGAGCTGCCCGAGGGCATGGACACGGCCGTCGGGTCGGGCGGAGCGTCGCTCACGCCGGCGCAGGCGCAGCAGCTGGCGCTCGCCCGGCTGGTGCTGCTCGACCCGCACACCCTCGTGCTCGACGAGGCGACCTCGCTGCTCGACCCGCGGGCCGCCCGGCACCTCGAGCGGTCGCTGTCCGCGCTGCTCACCGGCCGCACCGTGGTGGCGATCGCCCACCGGTTGCACACCGCGCACGACGCCGACCGGGTGGCCGTGATGGACGGCGGACGGATCACCGAGATCGGCCCGCACAGCCGGCTCGTCGCCGCCGGCGGCGAGTACGCCGCCCTCTGGGACTCCTGGCAGCAGGACTAGTCAGCCGTAGTCACCGACAGCCCACTCCCCGGCGAGAGCGCAGTTTTCAGCGAGAGCGCACTTCCGGCCGAGAGCGCACTTCCCGTCGAGAGCGCACTTCCTGACGCGAGCTCACTTGCTGACACCGGCTCGGCGCGGCGTCACGCGAACGACGGGTAGCCGCTCGACCCGCTCGGCCGACAGCGGCCCTTCCGCGAGCAGCGGCTCCAAACCCAGGGCGCGGCCGAGGGAGCGGGCCGCCTTAGGGTGTTCTCGGCGGTAGCTCTCGAGCACGGCTGCGGCCTGCTGCGCCGGAAGGATCTCGGCGCGAGCGCTGCGCCCCGCCCCCCAGCCGGACCACAGGCGGACGCGTGGGTCGGCGCGGACGTTGCGGAGCCAATGCGCGGACCAGCCGTACCCGGATACGACGAAGCACGCGTCACCGACCCGCGCCACCGTCTCGAGCACGACGTGGCGCACCAGGCCGGAGCGCCGCCCGCGGTGGTCGATCATGACGAGGCGTCCGCCGAACACGCCGCCGAGGCCGAGCCGGAAGACACCGATGGGGGCTCGGGCGAGTGGACGAGGGATGCGTCGGGGCGTGGTCGTCATCCGGTCCATGGTGCTCGCGTCCGGCGCAGGTGGTCCAGGTCGAGAGGGAACTGCGCGAGTTCGTGCCGGGAACTGAGCTCTCGACGGGAAGTGCGCTCTCGACGGGAAGTGCGCTCTCGCTGGGAACTGCGCTGTCGCCAACCAGGTAGCTGTCGCTAAAGAGTGAGCTGTCGCTGGGAAGGGGGCTGTGGGCGACGGGGTCAGTCTGCGGGAAGTGAGCTCTCGCTGCGGAGGGGGGCGGCCTCGGCGGCTTCGAGGCGGCGGTCGCGGACGTCGTCACGCAGCACCTTGACCCAGAAGACGACGGCGAACAGGGCGAAGGCCCACCACTCGAAGGCGTAGGCCGTGCTCTGCAGGTTGGGGTCTGGCTTCAGCTCCTCGACCGGCGACGGTGCCGGCCGCACGCCGCCGGACTGGGCCGGCTGCTCGAGCACGAGGTAGGTGCTGTACATCGGCGTCCCCCAGACACCGGCGAGCTCGCCGACGCTGATCCCGCCGGTGAAGCCCTCCGGCAGGCCGCCCTCCCCCGCGGCCTCCGAGCTGCCCAGCATCCCGACGAGCTCCAGCCGACCGGTCGGCGGAGGGGGCGCCGCCACGGCACCCTCCGGGCTGCCGCCCGCCTCCAGCCGCTCGGCGAGGATGGCCCCCTGCGGGACCCACCCGCGCAGCACCGGCATGATGGCGCCGTCGTGCGGCCCGCCCTCGACGTGGAACGCGGTGACGACGAGCACGGCGTCCTGCCCGTCGATATGGCGGCCGGGCACGAGGACCTGCTGGTCGGGCGCGAACCGGCCCTCGAGGCTCACGCGGCGCCCGAAGTGCTCGCTGCGGAAGCTGCTCTGCGGGGCGATCACGTCGGTGACCGGCACGGCGGGAGCCGCCAGGAGCTCCTCCTGACGCTCCTCGAGCGCCTGCTGCCCACGGACACCCGCGCGGTCCCACTGCCAGGACCCGAGCTGCACGCACACGACGGCGACGGCGACCACGGCGAGCAGCAGCACGACCATCCGGGTGGTCGTCGCTGCCCGCAGCCAGTCACGCGCGTCGGGTCGGGGCGGGGTGGACACGTGTCCAGGGTAGTTCGCGGCGACAGCGCCGGGCCCGGTGCCCTCGGCAGCGGCGCCGCACGTCGGACTGGACCGGCGCTCCGGTGGCCGACGTGCGCTCGGGCGACGAGGCTGGACGTGACCATCGACACAGGGAGCCTTCGACATGAGCACCGCCTCCGTCCCCGTCTCGACACAGGCGTGGCGCCGCCGCAGCCGCCCCGCCGCCGACGACGCGACCGTCGCCCGCATCGACGCGTGGTGGCGCGCCGCCAACTACCTGTCGGTCGGCCAGATCTACCTGCTCGACAACCCGCTGCTCCGGGAGCCCTTGCACCCCGACCACATCAAGCCGCGGCTCCTCGGGCACTGGGGCACCACCCCGGGGCTCAACTTCATCTCCGCCCACGCCAACCGGGTGATCCGCGAGCGCGAGCAGTCCGCGATCTACATCGTCGGCCC
>DAHVRG010000301.1 GCA_027322565.1 Georgenia sp. | reverse complement strand
GGCGGTTACCTTGGCGCCCTTGACCTTCCCGGCGAGCGGGGAGGTGTTGATGCCGATGGTCATCGAGATGGCCGGGTCGTCGACGGTGATGAGCGGCAGCGGGCGCGGGTCGTCCAGGTCGACGAGCGACTCCCCGATGGTGATGTCCTCGATGCCGGCGACGGCGACGATGTCCCCGGCGTCGGCGCGCTCGGCGGGCACGCGCTCGAGGGCGACCGTGCGCAGCAGCTCGGAGATGCGGACCGGGCTCACCGTGCCGTCGCGGCGCGCCCAGCCGACGGTCTGCCCCTTGTGCAGCGAGCCGTTGAAGATCCGCAGCAGCGCCAGCCGCCCGAGGAACGGGGACGCGTCGAGGTTGGTGACGTGCGCCTGGAGGGGGGCGCCGTCGTCGTAGGTGGGCGCGGGGATGGTCTCGAGGATGGTCGCGAAGAGCGGCTCGAGGTCGGGGTTGTCGGGGAGCTCGCCGTCGCGCGGCTGGGCGAGGGAGGCACGGCGCGCCTTGCCGGAGGCGTAGACCACGGGAACGTCGAGGATGGCGTCGAGGTCGAGGTCGGGCACCTCGTCGCTGAGGTCGCCGGCGAGCCCGAGGAGCAGGTCGGTCGTCTCGGCGACGACGTCGGTGATCCGGGCGTCGGGCCGGTCGACCTTGTTGACGACGACGATGACGGGGAGCTTGGCCGCCAGCGCCTTGCGCAGGACGAAGCGGGTCTGCGGCAGCGGGCCCTCGCTCGCGTCGACGAGGAGGACGACGCCGTCGACCATCGAGAGGCCGCGCTCGACCTCGCCGCCGAAGTCGGCGTGGCCCGGGGTGTCGATGACGTTGATGGTCACGCCGTCCGGTGCGCCGTGCGTGGCGGCGGCGGGGCCGCGGTAGGTGACCGTCGTGTTCTTCGCGAGGATGGTGATGCCCTTCTCGCGCTCGAGGTCACCGGAGTCCATCGCCCGCTCGTCGACGTGCTGGTGGTCGCCGAAGGCGCCCGACTGCCAGAGCATGGCGTCGACCATCGTGGTCTTGCCGTGGTCGACGTGGGCGACGATCGCGACGTTGCGCAGGTCGGGGCGGACGGGCATACGCGGACTCCTCGGTGACGGGGTGCTCGGCACGGCCGGCGGACGCGGCCGCCGCATCGCAGGCTGCTGCCGGGCGGGAGGGGCACCCGAGGCCCGAGTGCCGCCGGTGAATTCTACTCCGCCACCCGCAAGGCGCCCTCCGAGTGTGACCAGGAGCACCGGGCAAGCTGCCCCGCTGCCCCGCTGCCCCACTGCCCCGCCGCCCCGCTGCCTCAGTGCCCCGCCACGCCGAACCCGTTGGGTCGCCCCTCTCGCTCATGGGTCGCCCTCGCGAGCATGCAGAACTGAGCGAGATGGGCGAACCAACGGATGGCAGACGTGCTCCACCATCTTCGCTACCGCCACCTTCGTCCCCCGTGAGGCCTTGCCCGGCCGGCCTCCGGTGAGCGGTGCCCGCACCCTTTGGCCATGGCTGTCGCCGTCGGCCCACGGCCGCTACCACGCGTCCTCCTCAGCTCCGACTTGGGCGCGAACGCGGTCCGTGAGGCACACAGGGCGGGGCTGACCCCCGTGCGACGCGGCGCGTTTGTCGAGCCGCTCGATGGCGCGTCGGAGCGGGCCGAGGCGGAGCACCTCGCGGCGGCCGCCGTCGCGGCGGTCGGTCGCAGGCTCACGAACGGAGCCGTCTTCACCCACGAGTCGGCGGCACTCCTGCACGGGCTCTGGCTGCTCCACGCGCCGGACCTGGTCCACGTCACCCAGCAGTCGAGACCACGGCGCCAGGCCGCAGGGCTGAGACGACACACCGGCGCTGTGCAGGCGGACGTCCTCACGGAGGTGAACGGGCTGCGCGCCTCGAACGTCGAGCGCACGCTTGTCGACTGCGCCAAGAGCATGCACCCGCGCGACGCCCTCGTCGTCGCCGACAGCGGGATGCGGCTCCTCCTCCAGCCACACCGCCGCCGGCGGGACGACGTCGAGCAGCGAGCCGAGGAGCTGCGCCTCCGGTTGCGCGCGATGGTGGAGTCCGGCGCACGCCACGGCAGGCGGCAGGCGCGCGCGGTGATCGCTCACGCCGACCCCTTCTCGGAGTCGCCGTACGAGTCGGTGATCAGGTGGGTCGCGGTCTCGCGCGGCCTACCCGGCCCCGTGCTCCAGGCGCGGTTCCGCATCCGCGGGAACACCTACTACGTCGACCTCTGCTGGCTGTTCGAGCTCACGGTCGACGGCAGACCGTTCCGGCTGCTCCTCCTCGTCGAGTACGACGGCGAGCGCAAGTACGGCGCCGACGGCGCGGCCGGCGCCGCAGCCACCGCTCATGCTGCCGCCCAGCGGGTGATCGCAGAGAAGCGGCGCGAGGACGATCTGCGCTCGATGCCCGACACGGTCATGGTGCGCTTCGACCGACGCGACGCATACCGCGACGAGCAGACCTTCCGACGTCTCTGCGAACGACTGCCCGCCGCCTACGCCACAGGCCTCCGACCGGTCCCAGAGCTGCTCGGCTGCGCCGCACCACGAGCCCGGCGGCGACCGGCAGGCGCGGGCTGACGTCTCCCTCCTCGGTGTCTCGCCCCTTCCACTCAGAAAGAGCCGGGCGGCGGGGCGAACCATGATCGAGCAGGGCGACTCGCGCGGAAGGCCGGCGCACTGCCCGACGCACGACCCGGCCGGGGCGGGTCTGGTCAGGCCGGGACGAGGGCGCCGTCGTGGAGCTCGACGACGCGGTCCGCGCGCTGCATGAGGACCGGGTCGTGCGTGGACACCACGGCGGCGAGGTCGCGGGCGTGGGTGAGATCCTGGATGAGCTCCATGATCGTCGCGGCGGTCTTGGAGTCGAGCTGGCCGGTCGGCTCGTCGGCGATGAGGATCTGCGGCTCGGAGACGAGCGCCCGGGCGATGCCCACGCGCTGCTGCTGCCCGCCGGAGAGCTCGTAGGGGCGCTGCTTGGCGTGACCCGCGAGGCCGACGAGCTCCAGCGCGGCCCCCACCCTCTCCTCGCGCTCCGCCGGCTCGGTCTCGAGCAGCCGCAGCGGAACCTCGACGTTCTCCGCCGCGGACAGCACCGGGATGAGCCCGAAGGACTGGAAGACGTAGCCGATCTGGGTCCGCCGGACCTCGAGGACATCCCTCTCGGGCAGCGCCGACAGCTCGCGTCCGTCGCCCAGCAGCACGCGCCCGCGCGTCGGCCGGTCCAGCCCGCCGAGCAGGTTGAGCAGCGTCGTCTTGCCCGACCCGGACGGCCCGCGGACGACGACGAGCTCCCCGGGGCGGACGTCCATGCTCACGTCGGTGAGGGCGTGGACGTCGCCGGCGCCGGTGGTGAAGATGCGGCTCACCGCCTCCGCGGTCAGCAGCGGCTCAGCCATCCTCGCCCTCCTTGCGGTCACGCAGCTCGCGTCGGCTCGGTCGGGACGACGCCGCCTGCTCCACCGGGCGGTCCGGCTCCGCCGTGCCTGGCGGGTCGGTCTGCGTTCCGGTGTCGGCCGTCGTCGTGGCGCCGTTGTTGCCGGGGCGCACGCCGTCGGGCCACACGCCGACGTGGTCCGTCTCCAGCGCCAGCCGGACCCGGTCGCGCAGGTCGAGAGCGGTGACGAAGTCCTCGGGCAGCTGGAGCCGGCCGGTGCGGTCGAGCACCGCGAACTCCTCGGCGACGTGCACCTCGGCACCGGAGTCGTCCCGCTCGGTAGGGCGCAGCACCTCGGTGGACGTGCGGCCGTCGCGGATCTGCACGGTGCGGCGCACGTGTTCGGAGACGGTCGGGTCGTGCGTCACGATGAGCACCGTCACCCCGAGGCTCTCGGAGGCCGAGCGCAGCGCCTCGAGCACGTCGGCGCTGGTCGCGTCGTCCAGCTCACCGGTCGGCTCGTCGGCGAGGAGCACCCGGGGGGAGTTGGCGAGCGCCACGGCGATGGCGGTGCGCTGCTGCTCACCGCCGCTCATCTGGTCCGGGCGACGGTCGCGGCAGTGCTCGATCCCGAGCAGCGCGACCAGCTCGTCCACCCGCTCGGCGCGTGCCTTGGCCCCGGCGAGCACGAGGGGCACGGCGATGTTCTCCGCAGCGGTGAGGTACGGCAGGAGGTTGCGGGAGGTCTGCTGCCACACGAAGCCGACCGTGTGGCGCTGGTAGCGCACGCGTTCGGCGCGGCTCATCGTGCCGATGTCCGTCCCGGCGACGACGGTGCTCCCCCCGGTCGGCCGGTCGAGCCCGGAGAGAATGTTGAGGAGCGTCGACTTCCCGGAGCCCGACGCCCCGACGATGGCGACGACGTCGCCCCGCTCGACCCGCAGGTCGAGCCCCTGGAGCGCCTGCACCTCCACACCCTCGGTGGAGAAGATGCGGACCAGCCCGTGGCACAGGATGTCGGGGTCGGTGGCCTGCTCGGTTGTCGTCGTCATACACGCCTTCTTCGAAGTCTCCCGGCGGATGCTAGCGGTAGCCGCGCAGCCATCGTCTCATCGCGCGTGCAGGCCGCGGGGCGGGTGGGCCGCTGCGGGCAGCTGTCAGGAAGTGGGCTCTCGGCGGGAGCTCAGCTCTGGGCGG
>DAHVRG010000285.1 GCA_027322565.1 Georgenia sp. | reverse complement strand
CGCAGGCGTGCCCGCGGCGCCCGCATCTGAGGGCGACGTAGGCTCCCGTCGTGGACCTCTTCGACGCCGTGGGCGCTGACGACGCCGGGACCCCGGCTGCCCGCCCGGACGCACCGCTGGCCGTGCGCATGCGGCCCGCCTCGCTGGACGAGGTGCTCGGCCAGGACCACCTCCTCGAGCCGGGCGCCCCGTTGCGCCGGCTGGTCGAGCCCAGCGGCGACGCCCGTGTCGGCGCGTCGTCAGTCATCCTCTGGGGGCCGCCGGGGACGGGGAAGACCACGTTCGCCTACCTCGTCGCGCACGGCTCCGGGCGCCGCTTCGTCGAGCTGTCCGCCGTCACCGCCGGGGTCAAGGACGTGCGACAGGTGGTCGAGGACGCCCGGCGCCGGTTGGTGAGCACGGGTGGGGAGACCGTGCTCTTCATCGACGAGGTCCACCGCTTCTCCAAGACCCAGCAGGACGCGCTCCTGCCCTCCGTGGAGAACGGCTGGGTCACCCTCGTCGCGGCGACCACCGAGAACCCGAGCTTCTCGGTCATCTCCCCGCTCCTGTCCCGCTCCCTGCTCCTCACCCTCCAGCCGCTGGAGGAGAGGGACATCCGCGAGCTCGTCGCACGCGCCCTGCGCGACGAGCGCGGCCTCGGCGGGCGTTTCGAGCTCGACGACGACGCCACCGACCACCTCGTCCGGCTCGCCGGCGCAGACGCGCGCAAGGCGCTGACGATCCTCGAGGCGGCGGCCGGAGCGGCGGCCGCAGCCGAGGAGTCGCGTATCGACCTCGCGACGATGGAGCGGGCGATCGACGTCGCCGCCGTGCGGTACGACCGTGCCGGCGACCAGCACTACGACGTCACCAGCGCCTTCATCAAGTCGATGCGCGGCTCGGACGTCGACGCCGCCCTGCACTACCTCGCGCGGATGATCGTCGCGGGGGAGGACCCCCGGTTCATCGCCCGGCGGATCGTCATCGCCGCCGCCGAGGAGGTCGGGATGGCCGACCCGACGGCGCTGCACACCGCCGTCGCGGCCGCCCAGGCGGTCGCCTTCATCGGGATGCCCGAGGGCGGGCTCGTCCTGGCCCAGGCCGTGGTCCACGTCGCGACGGCGCCGAAGTCGAACGCCTCCTACCGGGCGATCGGGGAGGCGATCGCGGACGTGCGCGCGGGCAAGGCAGGACCGGTGCCGCTCCACCTGCGGGACACCCACTACGCGGGTGCCAAGAAGCTGGGCCACGGCACGGACTACGTCTACGCGCACGACGTGCCGCACGCCATCGCCGCCCAGCAGTACCTGCCCGACGAGCTCGTCGGCCGCCGGTACTACGAGCCGCATCCCCGCGGCCTCGAGCGCGACCTGGCGACCCGCCTCGCCCGTATCCGCGAGATCCTCGACGGCCGCTGACCCAGCCGCCGGACAACCGGCGAGAGGTGAGCTGTCGGTAGGAGACCGAGCTGTCGGCGAGAAGTGCGCTGTCGGTGGGGGCTGGGGGAGGGGCCGGAGGGCTGGTAGGATCTTCCGGTTGCCTGCGGGCACACCTGGGGTCTCAGCCTTCAATGGTCGGCCCCGCGCGCCGGGAGGACCCTCCCGCCGCGTGACGTCACAACGACAGGAAGAACCACACGTGAGCAAGAACAACCAGGCACGGTCGCGCCGCCAGGTGCGCCTGTCCCGCGCCCTCGGCATCGCGCTGACCCCCAAGGCGGTCAAGCACTTCGAGAAGCGCCCCTACGGCCCCGGTGAGCACGGTCGCGCCCGCCGCCGCCAAGAGTCCGACTACGCCGTGCGGCTCAAGGAGAAGCAGCGGCTGCGCGCCCAGTACGGGCTCCGCGAGGCCCAGATGACCCGCGTCTTCGAGGAGGCCCGCCGCGAGCCGGGCCTGACCGGTGAGTCGCTCGTCGAGCTGCTCGAGATGCGGCTGGACGCCCTGGTCCTGCGCGCCGGCTTCGCCCGGACGATCGCCCAGGCCCGCCAGGCCGTCGTGCACCGCCACATCCTCGTCGACGGCAAGCTCGTCGACCGCCCGTCCTTCCGCGTGAAGCCGGGACAGGTGATCCAGGTCAAGCCGCGCAGCCAGACCATGGTCCCGTTCCAGATCGCGGCCGCGGGTGCCCACCGCGACGTCCTGCCGGACGTCCCGGGCTACCTCGACGTCCAGCTGGAGAAGCTCCGCGCCGAGCTCGTGCGCCGCCCGAAGCGTGACGAGGTCCCCGTCACCTGCGACGTGCAGCTCGTCGTCGAGTACTACTCGCGCTGACCGAGCCGGACGAACGACGTCCGCGCCCCGGGCACCGGCCACGCCGGTCCCGGGGCGCGCCCATCTCCGGGTAGCCTGCCCGGAGCGCACTCGTCAGCCCAAGGAGCCTGCACATGAACATCGGCGACATCGCCGGGATCGTGGCCGCCGTCGCGTTCCTCGTCCTCGTGGCCTTCCTCGCCGTCCCCCTGCTCAAGCTGGGTAGGGTGCTCGACGCCGCGACGGACTCCGTCCGTGAGCTCACGGCCCACACGGTGCCCGTCGTCGACGAGGCCGCCGCGACGATCGCGGCGAGCAACGCCCAGATCGAGAAGGTCGACACCGTGACGACGGCGGCCGCGGAGGTCTCGCAGAACGTCTCGGCGCTCACCACGCTGGTGTCCGCGACCGTCGGCGGCCCGGTCGTCAAGGTCGCCGCGTTCTCCTACGCCGTGCGTCGGTTCTTCCGCCGGGGGGCCTGATGCGCCGGACCGTCGTCGTCGGGGCGACCGTCCTGGTCGTCGTCGTGCTCGCCACCCCGGTGGTGCGGCACCGGCTCAGCGCCGGTGTGGAGTCCGTCGCCGCCGAGCTCCGCGAGCGGGTCGCCGCGTTCCGCGCCGACTATGCCGCCCGGGAGGCCGAGCTGCGTGAGCGGCTGCTCCCGGACGACGCGGACGTCGACGCCGCGGCCGAGCGACGACGCGCCGAGCCCCACTGACCCGCCCTCCCACCGTCACTTCCCACCCCGAGGTCCCATTGCGTACCGCCGAGATCCGCACCCGCTGGCTGGACTACTTCGCCAAGCACGATCACCACATCGCACCGAGCGTCCCGCTCGTGTCGCCGGACCCGTCGATCCTCTTCACGATCGCCGGGATGGTGCCGTTCATCCCGTACATCGTCGGTACGCAGGAGGCGCCGTGGCCGCGGGTCGCGTCCGTGCAGAAGTGCCTGCGCACGAACGACATCGACGAGGTCGGGCACACCACCCGGCACGGCACGTTCTTCCAGATGTGCGGGAACTTCTCCTTCGGTGACTACTTCAAGGAGGGGGCGATCAACTTCGCCTGGGACCTCCTCACCACCTCCCAGGACGAGGGCGGCTACGGCCTCGACGGCGACCGCCTGTGGATCACCGTCTGGGAGCAGGACGCGGAGGCCCTTGACGCCCTCAAGCGGGTCGGTGTCGACGAGCGCCAGATCGTCCGGCTCACCCGGGAGGAGATCTTCTGGGACACCGGGCAGCCGGGCCCCGCCGGACCGTGCGCCGAGTTCCACTACGACCGCGGCCCCGAGTACGGCCCGGACGCCGTCGGCGGCACCATCGACCCGGGCGGTGACCGCTACCTGGAGATCTGGAACCTCGTCTTCGACCAGTACCTCCGCGGCGAGGGCAGCGGCAAGGACTACCCGCTGCTGCGCGAGCTGGAGAAGAAGAGCATCGACACCGGTGCCGGCCTCGAGCGGCTCGCCTACCTGCTCCAGGGCAAGGAGAACATCTACGAGATCGACGAGGTGTTCCCGCTCATCGCCACCACCCAGGAGCTGACCGGACGGCGCTACGGCGCCGACACCGAGGACGACGTGCGGATGCGGATCATCGCCGACCACGTCCGCTCCTCGCTCATGCTCATCGGCGACGGCGTGCGCCCCGGTAACGACGGCCGTGGGTACGTCCTGCGCCGCCTCATCCGGCGCGCAGTGCGCTCGGTGCGCCTCCTCGGCGTGGACGAGCCCGTGCTGCCGCACCTGCTCCCCGTGGTCAAGGACGCCATGGCGCCGTCCTACCCGGAGCTCGAGCGCGACTTCTCGGTCATCAGTGAGGTCGCCTACGGCGAGGAGGAGGCCTTCCGCCGCACGCTCGCCGCGGGGACCACGATCCTCGACACCGCGGTCCGCAAGGCCCGGGAGGCCGCCGGCGGCGGCCGGGCGAAGCTCTCCGGGGCGGATGCCTTCGCGCTCCACGACACCTACGGCTTCCCCATCGACCTCACGCTGGAGATGGCGGCGGAGCACGGGGTGAGCGTCGACGAGCAGGGCTTCCGCGACCTCATGGCGGAGCAGCGCGAACGGGCCCGGGCCGACGCACTGGCCAAGAAGGCCGGCCACGTCGACCCCGCCCTGTACCACGACCTCCAGTCCCAGCTCGGCGGCAACACCCTCTTCCTCGGCTACACCGACACCACCGCCGACGCGCGCGTCGTCGGCCTGCTCGTCGACGGCCAGGCCGTCCCTGCGGCCACCGCCCCGGCGAACGTCGAGGTCGTCCTCGACCGGACCCCGTTCTACGCGGAGGCCGGTGGGCAGCAGCCGGACCACGGCACCATCCGCCTCCAGGACGGCGGCATCGTCGAGGTCGACGACGTCCAGGCCCCCGTCGCGGGCCTGACCGTCCACCGGGGCCGCCTCGTCGAGGGCACCGCGACCGTCGACGAGTCCGCCGTCGCGATCATCGACACGGACCGTCGGCGCGCCATCGCCCAGGCGCACAGCGCCACGCACATGGTGCACAAGGCGCTGCACGAGTCGCTGGGGGAGCAGGCCACCCAGGCCGGCTCCGAGAACGCGCCCTCCCGCCTGCGCTTCGACTTCCGCCACGGCTCCCAGGTGCCGGTCTCGGTGCTCGGGGAGATCGAGGAGCGGGTCAACACCCAGCTCGTGGAGAACCTCGAGGTGACCGACCAGGTCATGGACCTCGACGACGCGCTGGCCTCCGGCGCGATGGCTCTCTTCGGCCAGAAGTACGGCTCCCGCGTGCGAGTGGTCTCCATCGGCGGTGACTGGTCCAAGGAGCTGTGCGCCGGTACGCACGTGCCGAGCACCGGCCACATCGGCCGGGTCACCCTGCTCGGCGAGTCATCGATCGGTTCGGGGGTGCGTCGCGTCGACGCCCTCGTCGGCACCGGCGCCTACAGCCACCAGGCCAAGGAGCGCGCGCTCGTGGGCCAGGTGACGAGCCTCCTCGGCGGGCGGCCCGAGGAGCTGCCCGAGCGGGTCTCGAACCTCATGTCCCGGCTCAAGGCCGCCGAGAAGGAGCTCGCCGGGCTGCGGCGACGCCAGCTCCTGGCCGCGGCCGGCCAGGTCGCCGACAGCGCCCAGGACGTCGAGGGCACCCTCGTCGTCGCGCACGACGCCGGCGAGGTGTCCGGCGGGGACGACCTGCGCACGCTGGCGCTCGACGTCCGCGGCCGGCTCGGTGAGGCCCGTCCCGCCGTCGTCGCCGTCGCGGGGCAGAGCAACGGACGCCCCGCGGTCGTCGTGGCCACCAACGCCGGCGCCCGGGAGCTCGGGCTGCGGGCGGGTCAGCTTGCCCGCTCCGCCGCCGGCCGCCTCGGGGGCGGGGGCGGGGGCAAGGACGACGTCGCCCAGGGCGGTGGCACGGACCCCGCTGCGGTGCCGGCTGCGCTCGAGGGCATCGTCGCCGAGGTCCGGGGTGTGGTCGCTCGATGACGGACCCGGAACCGGGTTTCCGGCGCGGCGTCCGGCTCGGCGTCGACGTCGGGACCGTGCGGGTCGGGCTGGCCCGCAGTGACGCCGACGGGCTGCTCGCCACCCCGGTCGAGACGGTCGGCGGGGACCGGGCCGCGCAGCTGGGTCGCATCGCCGAGGTCGCGCGCGAGCTCGATGCGGTCGCCGTCGTCGTCGGGCTGCCGCGGCAGCTCTCCGGTGGCGAAGGACGTGCCGCATCGCTCGCACGAGAGTACGCTCTGGACCTTGCACGGGAGTGCGCCCCCGTGCCCGTCCGGCTTGTCGACGAGCGGCTCACCACGGTCAGCGCCCACCAGGCCCTGCACCGGTCGGGCCGTCCCGGCCGACGCCACCGGGCGGTAGTCGACCAGGTCGCTGCCGTGATGATCCTGCAGTCGGCACTGGACCAGGAGCGCCGGACCGGTCATCCGGCGGGGGAGCTCGTCGACCAGCGAAGGGAGGCCGAGTCGTGAGCGACCTCTTCGACCAGACGCTGCTGGCCGACGAGCCGCGGAGCGAGTTCCAGCGCCGCCGCGACCGGCGCGAACTGGCCCAGCGCCGACGCCGCCGCCGGCGGCGGACCATCATCGCCGTCGCCCTCAGCCTCGTCCTCGTCGTCGGGCTGGGCGTCGGGGGGTTCCTCGTCATCCGGCCGCTGCTCGAGGACCGCGGCGACTCCCGGGCGCAGGACTTCCCCGGGCCGGGCAGCGGCAGCGTCTCGGTGACGATCGAGCAGGGGGCGACGGGCACTGCGATGGCCGACACCCTGGTCGACGCCGGCGTCGTCGCCTCGCGCGAGGCCTTCGTCCAGGCGTTCAACGCCAACCCCGACGCGGCGCAGATCCAGCCGGGCACCTACGAGCTGCTCGCCGAGATGCGTGCGGCCGACGCCGTCAGCGCGCTGCTCAACCCGGCGAACAAGTCCGAGCTGCGCATCACGGTGCCCGAGGGCTGGCGGGCGTCGCAGATCTTCGAGCGCATCGCCAGCGTGGCCCAGATCCCGCTCGAGGAGGTCGAGGCCGCCGCGGAGGACCGCGAGGCGATCGGCCTGCCGGAGCAGGCCGCGGAGAACCCCGAGGGGTGGTTCGCCGCGACGACCTACATCCTCGAGCCGGACGCGGACGCCACGCAGATCCTCGCCGCGATGGTCGAGCAGACGAAGAGCACGCTGGAGTCGCTCGGCGTGCCGCCGGAGGAGCAGCACGAGGTACTCACGCGGGCCTCGATCATCGAGCACGAGGTCAACCGCGACGAGGACCGCGGCAAGGTCGCCCGGGTGCTGGAGAACCGCCTGGCGAACTGCAGCGGTGACGGCCTCATCGGGATGGACTCGACCATCAACTACGGGGTCGGCCGCTCCGGTGGGGTGCCTGAACGGTCCGAGCTCGACAACGCCGACAACCCGTACAACACCCGGATCCACCCGGGGCTGCCCCCCACGCCGATCGGCGCGCCCGGGGTGGCCGCGATCGAGGCGGTGCTCGACCCGCCCGAGGGTGACTGGTGCTACTTCGTCACCGTCGACCTCGACACCGGCGAGACCCGCTTCACCGCGGACTACCAGGAGCACCTGGCCAATCAGGAGCTCTTCCGCCAGTGGCTGGCCGACAACCCGACCGACGACACCGACGAGGGCTGAGCGTGACCGGCGAGGTCCGGGGCGGCGACGTGCTGCCCACCTACGACGAACATCCCGCGG
>DAHVRG010000267.1 GCA_027322565.1 Georgenia sp. | reverse complement strand
GGTCGGGAGACGGTCGGGCGGGTGGCGGGTACCGATGGCCTGGGTCGCGGCGCTGGGCAGGATGAGCCGCAACCCCGCTCTGTCCCGGCTGTGCGCCCGTGACCCCCGCGGAGGCGGAGCCCGCGTCCCGCTCGGCTTCCTCGCCTCGTACCTGACCTTCCGGCACACCCCGCCGGAGCGGATGCGGACCCCCGTCACGCTCGCCCACCCCGCCCGGGACGCGTGGACGCCGCTCGAGGTGAGCACCCGGTGGCTCCGGCGCGTCGCGGCGCCGGCCGAGCTCGTGATGCTTCGCGAGTGCGGTCACTTCCCGGTGGAGGAGCCCGGGGTGGGCGACCTGGTGGGGGTGGTGAACCGCGTCGTCGAGCGTGTCGACCGGAAATGACATCGGTGTGACTCCTGAGGCAGGTGTTACTGGTGTTTCCTTATGTGGTCTTACGCGCTAGCGTGAGGCGGCGGGCGTTCGTGTTCGGGCGGCGAGGGAGTCACTGTGGGTTGGGTCGACCGGCGGCGGTACGCCGTGCTGTCCATTGCTGTTCTTGCGCTGTCGAGCGGGGTGCTCGTCAGCGCCGCGACCGCGGAGCCGCCGAGCGAGGAGGACATCGCGGCGGCGCGGGCGGCAGAGGGCCGCACCGAGGCGAGCATCGCCGAGCTGGAGATCGAGCTCGCGCAGCTCGCGACCCAGCTCGAGGAGGCCACCATCCGGGCCCAGGTGGCCAACGAGGACTACCTCGCCGCCCAGGCCGCGCTCGACGCCGCCACGGCCCGCGCCGAGGAGGCGCGCGAGGCCGCCGACGAGGCCCAGGCCGAGGTCGAGGAGCAGCGCGCCGAGATCGGACGCATCGCGATGGCCGCCTACCGCTCCGGGCCCGGGGCGCTCGGGCCGATCGAGCCGCTCATGTCGGCCGACAGCTTCGAGAACGCCATGGAGCGGGCGACGATGACCGACCGGCTGGGGACCCGCGCCGACGAGGCGCTCCAGCGCTTCCAGGCGGCCGAGCTCGTCGCCACGACCTTCCAGCGGCGTGCGGACGAGGCGGCCGAGGAGCAGGAGGTCGCCACCGGGGCGCTCGCCGTCGCCGCGGAGGAGGCGCGCACCGCCGCCGCGGGCGCCGAGACCCAGCTCGCCCTGTCCGCCGACCGGCGCGAGACCCTCCTTGCGCAGCTCGCCGAGCAGCGCGGCACGACGGCCGAGCTCGAGCGGGAGCGGCAGGAGGCGCTCGAGCAGGAGCGCCGCCGCCGCGAGGAGGAGGTTGCCCGGGCCGCGGCGATCGAGGCGGCCCGCGAGCAGGAGGCTGCCGCACGCTCCAGCGAGCGAGCGCCACGCAGCGACGGTCAGGCCGGGGACGAGGCGGCCGAGGCGCGGCCACCCGCGCCCTCCCGCCCCGAGCAGCCCGCCCCCGAGCCCCCGCGCCGGCCCGCGGAGCCGGAGCGTCCGGAGCCGCAGCCGACCCGGCCGGCACCCGCGCCGGAGCCCAGCCCGCGTCCCAGCCCGACCCCGCCCCCGCCGCCCGCCCCGGCTCCCCAGCCGCCGCCATCGCCGTCGGACGCCGGCAGGCAGGCGTTGGAGTGGGCACGGACCCAGCTCGGCAAACCCTACGTGTGGGGTGCGACGGGGCCGGACGGCTACGACTGCTCGGGGCTGACGCAGTCCGCGTTCGCGCAGGCGGGGGTGTCCCTGCCGCGCACCACGCGTGCCCAGTACGCGGCGACCAGCCGGGTGCCGGTCGACCAGCTGCGGCCGGGCGACCTCATCTTCTACTCCAGCAACGGTGCGGCGTCCGGGATCTACCACGTCGCCATCTACGCGGGTGACGGGATGCGTCTGCACGCCCCGTCACCGGGCAAGAGCGTGGAGCTCGTGCCGATGTACTGGCCCAACGTCCTGCCCTACGGCGGACGCGTCTGAGCCCTCACCCGGGCAGCCCGTGACCGTCGCCGGTCACGGACGGGAGGGTTACTCGGCCTGCCCCGGGCCGTGCGGGTCGGCCTCCGCGTGGAGGCCGGCGTCCTTGGCCCGCTGGAAGGAGCGCCGGATCTCCGCCTCCGCCTCCTCGCGGCCGACCCAGTGGGCGCCCTCGACGGACTTGCCGGGCTCGAGGTCCTTGTAGACCTCGAAGAAGTGCTGGATCTCCAGGCGATGGAACTCGCTGACGTCCTCGATGTCGGTGCGCCACGACGCCCGCTGGTCCGCGGCCGGGACGCACAGCACCTTGTCGTCGCCGCCCGCCTCGTCCCTCATCCGGAACATGCCGAGGGCGCGGCACCGGATGAGGCAGCCGGGGAACGTCGGCTCCTCGAGCAGCACGAGCGCGTCGAGCGGGTCGCCGTCCTCACCCAGGGTGTTCTCGATGAAGCCGTAGTCGTCGGGGTAGCGGGTGGAGGTGAAGAGCATCCGGTCCAGGCGGATCCGTCCCGTCTCGTGATCCACCTCGTACTTGTTGCGGTTCCCCTTGGGGATCTCGATCGTGACGTCGAACTCCACTGCGTGACCTTCCTTCCGCCACCGTCGCTGCGGTGCGAGAGCGCCTCGGGGCGCGAACCGTCGTTACCTGGTGGGTACTAGTGTGGACCACCGGCAGCACTGGGTCGGCCACGACGTGGCGGGGAGTGGAAGGCGGAACGCCGCGTGGCGCGCAGCGAGGGACGACGACGACGGGGCCGGGCCGCCGCCGCCACGGTCACCGTGCTCGTGCTCCTCGCCGGCGGCTACGCGGCCGCGGACGTCGCCGACGTGGTGCCCGGCGTCCTGACGACGGACCCGCCCGTCCCCGACCCGGCACCCTTCCCCCGGCCCAGCGCGGTGCCCGCCGAGCCGCTGCTCCCCACCCTCGACCCCGACGTCCCGCTGCCCTCGCCCGAGGCGCTCGCGGCGCTGAGCCAGGAGCTGGTCGACGACGTGCGGACCGGCGGCGACGTCGGCGTCGTCGTCCGGGACGCCCTGACCGCCGAGGTCCTCGTCGACATCGGTGGGGCCGCGCCACGCACGCCGGCGTCCTCGCTCAAGCTGCTCGGCGCCGTCGCGGCGCTCGACGCGCTCGGGCCCGGGCACGTGCTGCGCACCACCGTCGTCGCGGGCGAGCCGGGCCAGGTCGTCCTCGTCGGCGGCGGGGACATCCTCCTCACCGACGGCGAGGCCCGGCCGCGCGACGTCGTCGGCCACGCCTCCCTCCGGGACCTCGCCGCCCGCACCGCCGAGGCGATGGAAGGGCAGGAGGTGAGCGTCGCCGTCGACGACACGCTGTTCACCGGTCCGCTCTACGCCCCCGGCTGGGGAGGCATCGACCTCGACTACGTCATGCCGATCCAGCCGCTCGCCGTGGACGCCGGGGTCCTGCCGCAGGGCGGCTACGCGGACGACCCAGCACTGGCCGCCGCCCGCGCGTTCGCCGACGCCCTGCGCGCCGAGGGGGTGGCCGTCCGTGGCGAGGTCGTCCGTGCGGCTGCCCCGGAGGGCGCGACCGAGCTGGACGCCGTCGAGTCGGCGCCCATGCGCGACGTCGTCGCCCACACCCTCGCGGTGTCGGAGAACTCGGTCTCCGAGGTGCTCGCCCGACTCGTCGCCGTCGCCGACGGCGAGGAGCCGAGCTTCGCCGGTGCCTCCAGGGCGGTCCTCGCCAGGCTCGCGGCGCTCGGAGTACCGACGGACGGGGTGACCCTCGCGGACACCTCCGGGCTGCTCGTCGAGAACCAGGTACCGGCCGCCGTCCTCGCCGACGTCATGGCGACCGCGCTCGACCCGCAGCGTCCCGACCTGCGCGGTGCGGTGACCGGGCTCCCGGTCGCGGCGCTCGAGGGCACGCTGAGCAACCGGATGCACGGCGCCGCGGCCGGGGTGCTCCGGGCCAAGACCGGCACCCTCATCAGCGCGGTGAGCCTCACCGGGCTCGTCCTGGACGCCGACGGCCGGCTGCTCGTCTTCGCCGTCGTCGCCGACGACCTCGAGCTCGGCGGCGTGGGACCCGCACGCGCCGCGATCGACGAGTGGGCGGCGGGTGTCGCCGCCTGCGGCTGCCGCTGACGCTCCCCGGCCCGCGGCCCGGGGAGGTCCTCGCGGGCCCCGGCGGGTTACCGTGACGCCATGGCTTCCCCCATCGACTGGCAGGCCGCTCGCCGCCGGGCCGCCGTGCTGGCTCCGCCCGGGCCCCGTGCCGGGCGCGCCGAGGCCCGCGGCGTCGTCACGGTGCTCCACACGGCCGCCCGGGAGGCTCCCGAGCACGTCGCCGAGATCACCGGACTCACCGACGCCGCCGCCCGGGCCGCCCGCCGGCCGGTGTTCGTCGTCGACCGCGCCCGCTGGGCCGAGGCGAACATCACGCTCTTCCGGCACCTCGTCGGTGACCTCCTCCCGCCGACCACCCTGCCCGGGGCGGCCCGCCTCGGCGGCGAGGAGCTCGGCATCATGCTCTCCTACCTCTCCACCAAGGTGCTCGGCCAGTACGACCCCTTCACCGCGGCGGGCGACGACGCACCGGGATACCTCGTCCTCGTCGCCCCGAACATCCTGCACGTCGAGCGCGAGCTCGACCTCGACGCCCTGGACTTCCGCCGCTGGGTCTGCCTGCACGAGCAGACCCACGCCGTCCAGTTCGCGGCGGCACCGTGGCTCGCCGACCACCTCCGTGCTCGGATGCGGGAGGCGGTCTCCTCCATCGCCGAGCCCGAGGGTGGGGGTCAGCGGCTGACCCGCACGCTGCGCGCCGTCGTCGAGGCGCTCACCACCCCGCGCGGCTCCGCACCCGCAGCACAGGCCCTGGCCGGCCCGCTCATCGACGCGGTCCTCACCGAGGCGGAGCGGGAGCACCTCGCCGAGGTCGTCGCCGTCATGTCCCTCCTCGAGGGCCACGCCGACGTCGTCATGGACGCCGTCGGCCCGCGGGTACTGCCCTCGGTGGCCCGGATCCGCAGCCAGTTCGAACGCCGGCGGCAGGGCACCGGGACCCTCGACGTCGTCGTGCGTCGACTCATGGGGATGGAGGCCAAGATCGCCCAGTACCGCAACGGCGCCGACTTCGTCCGCCGGGTCGTCCACCGGATCGGCCACGAGGGGCTCAACGCCGCGTGGGCCTCGGTCGAGACGCTCCCGACCGCCCGCGAGATCTTCGCGCCCGACACCTGGGTGCGGCGGGTCCACGGCTGAGCCGTGGCCGGGCCGGCACCTGCGGTCGCGGCGGCCCGCGTCGCCGTCCGGGCGGCGCTCGCGGACCTGCCCGCCGGCTCGCTCGTACTCGTCGCCTGCTCCGGCGGGGCCGACTCCGCCGCGCTCGCCGCGGCGACCGCGTTCGTCGCGCCCCGTGCCGGGCTGCGGGCGGGGGCGGTCGTCGTCGACCACCGGCTCCAGGAGGGCAGCGGCCGTGTTGCCGAGGCCGCCGCGGCGATGTGCCGCCGTCTCGGGCTGGACCCGGTGGAGGTTCGTGTGGTCGACGCCCGCGGACCGGGCGGGCCGGAGGCCGCCGCTCGGGAGGCGCGGTACGCCGCGCTCGAGGAGGCAGCCCGGGACGCGGACGCCGCGGCGGTGCTCCTCGGGCACACCCTCGACGACCAGGCGGAGACCGTGCTGCTCGGGCTCGGTCGCGGCTCCGGTGCGCGCTCTCTTGCCGGCATGCCGGCCGCGGCGGGGCGGTGGCACCGACCCTTCCTCGGACTGCGGCGCCGCGACACCGAGGCGGTGTGCGACGCGCTCGGCCTGCAGTTCGTGGACGACCCGACCAACGCCCCCGACGGACCGTGGCGCCGGGCCGACGGCGGCCCGCTGCGGCGCGCCGCGATCCGACACCGCGTCCTGCCCGTCCTGGAGGAGGCCCTCGGCCCCGGCGTCCCCGAGGCGCTGGCCCGCACCGCGCAGCGGTTGCAGCAGGATGAGGACTACCTCTCCGCCGCGGCCGCAAAGCTCGCCCACGCCGCCGGCCTCCCCACCCCCACTCTCACCGACAGCCCACTTCCCAGCGAGCGCTCACTTCCCGGCGCCAGCTCACTTGCTGCCGAGAGCTCACTTGCTGCCGAGAGCTCAGTTCCCGGTGACAGCTCAGTTGCTGACACCGGCGCCGATCGACCGGAGGTGAGCCTCGACGCCGTCGTCCTCGAGGAAGCGCACCCCGCTCTGCGTAGCCGTGTCCTCCACCTCGCCGCGCGCACGGCCGGCTGCCCGCCCGGGGCGCTCGCGGCAGTCCACGTCGCGGCGCTCGACGCCCTGGTCACCGCCTGGCGCGGCCAGGGACCGGTCGACCTGCCAGGCGCTGTCACGGCGTGGCGCCGGTGTGGCAGGCTGAACCTCGCACGTCGCGGCCCGCGCGACGTGAGCGAGTGACGGGAGAGCGCGTGGACGCCAGCGACATGGGTGACGACCTCGAGAAGGTCCTCCTCACCGAGGAGCAGATCGATGCTCGGCTCGAGGAGATGGCAGCCGAGATCGACGCCGACTACGCCGGCAAGGAGCTCCTGCTCGTCGGCGTGCTGCGCGGCGCCGTCATGGTCATGGCCGACCTGTCCCGCAAGCTCCACACCTCCGTCGAGATGGACTGGATGGCGGTGTCCTCCTACGGGTCGGGCACCAAGTCCTCCGGAGTCGTCCGCATCCTCAAGGACCTCGACACCGACCTGCACGGCCGGCACGTGCTCATCGTCGAGGACATCATCGACTCCGGCCTCACCCTGTCCTGGCTGCTGTCCAACCTCCGCAGCCGCGGCCCGGCATCGGTCGAGATCGCCACCCTGCTGCGCAAGCCGGAGGCCGCCAAGGTCGAGGTCGACGTCAAGTACGTCGGGTTCGACATCCCGCCTGAGTTCGTCGTCGGGTACGGCCTCGACTTCGCCGAGAAGTACCGCCACCTTCCCTTCGTCGGGACGCTGGCGCCCCACGTCTACAGCGGCTGACCGCTGGTCGGTCTGCGGTCTTGTCAAGAAGTGAGCTCTCGGCGGGATGTGGGCTGTCGGTGACGAAGTGAGCTATCGCCAAGAAGTGAGCTGTCGCCAAGAAGTGGGCTGTCGGTGACGGGAGTGGGCGGGCGGGCGTCCCGCCCTGGGCGAACATGTGCCCGACTCCGCCGGCGTTCCGTGTACCGTCGAGCGATGATCGACCGAGCAGGAGGGACCTGGCCGCTGCGCCACCACCGATGAACGCCAAGAAGCTGCTCCGCGGCCCTGTCATCTGGGTCGTCCTCGTCCTGCTCCTCGCCTTCCTGGGTGCCTCCATGCTCATGGGGCCGAACCCGGAGGAGATCGACACCTCCGACGGCCTGGAGCTCCTCTCCGGCGACACGGTCGAGCAGGTCGAGGTCAACGACACGACGCAGCGGGTCGAGCTGGTCCTCACCGAGGACTTCGAGGACAACGGCGACCACGTCGCCTTCTACTACGCGACGCCACAGGGCGAGACGGTCATGGAGGCGATCGCCGCGGCCGACCCCGCGGAGGGCTTCAACTCCACGGTCCCGCAGCCCTCGATCTGGACCTCGCTCCTCGGCTTCCTCCTGCCGATGCTCATCATCCTCGGCGTCTTCTGGTTCCTCATCTCCCGGATGCAGGGCGGCGGCGGGATGATGAAGTTCGGCAAGTCGAAGGCCAAGATGGTCAACAAGGAGAACCCGCAGGTCACCTTCGCCGACGTCGCCGGCGCGGACGAGGCCGTCGAGGAGCTGCAGGAGATCCGCGAGTTCCTCGCCGACCCGCAGAAGTTCCAGTCCGTGGGCGCCAAGATCCCCAAGGGTGTGCTCCTGTACGGCCCGCCCGGCACCGGCAAGACACTGCTCGCCCGCGCCGTCGCCGGCGAGGCGGGCGTGCCGTTCTACTCCATCTCCGGCTCGGACTTCGTCGAGATGTTCGTCGGCGTCGGGGCCTCCCGGGTGCGCGACCTCTTCGAGCAGGCCAAGGCGAACTCCCCGGCGATCATCTTCGTCGACGAGATCGACGCCGTCGGCCGGCACCGCGGCGCCGGGATGGGCGGCGGCCACGACGAGCGGGAGCAGACGCTCAACCAGCTGCTCGTCGAGATGGACGGCTTCGACGTCAACACCAACGTCATCCTCATCGCCGCCACCAACCGGCCCGACATCCTCGACCCCGCGCTGCTGCGCCCGGGCCGCTTCGACCGGCAGATCACCGTCGAGGCGCCGGACCTCGAGGGCCGGCACGCCATCCTTCAGGTCCACGCCCGCGGGAAGCCGATGGTGCCGGAGATCGACCTGCGGATGGTCGCCAAGCGCACGCCCGGCTTCACCGGTGCGGACCTGGCCAACGTGCTCAACGAGGCCGCGCTCCTCACCGCCCGCTCCGACGCGGACCTCATCGACGACCGCGCCCTCGACGAGGCGATCGACCGGGTCATCGCCGGGCCGCAGAAGCGCACCCGGGTGATGAAGGTCAAGGAGCAGAAGATCACCGCGTACCACGAGGGCGGGCACGCCCTGGTGGCGGCGGCGATGCGCTACACCGACCCCGTGACGAAGGTGACGATCCTGCCGCGCGGCCGGGCGCTCGGCTACACCATGGTCAT
>DAHVRG010000258.1 GCA_027322565.1 Georgenia sp. | reverse complement strand
CCCGCGCGCGCCGTCGTCGGCCGGGCCGACGTCGGGAAGTGAGCTGTCGCCGGGAAGTGAGCTGTCGCCGGGAAGTGAGCTGTCGCCGGGAAGTGAGCTGTCGGCGCCAGGGGTGGCGGCGGCGGAGGGGGAGGACATCGCCTCCCACTCGTCGAGGAGGCTGGAGTCCACCGCCCGGATGTGGTCGCCGAGCCAGGTGATGATCTCCTCGACCTCCTCGGTGCGGGCGTGCTCGGGCAGCACCTGGCGCAGCGCGCGGTAGGCGTCGGTGAGGTAGCGCAGGATGACGCCCTCGCTGCGGCCCAGCTCGTAGCGGGAGACGAGCTCGGAGAACGTCATCGCGTTCTCCACCATCTCGCGCACCACCGACTTCGGCTTCAGCTCGTAGTCGGCCACCCACGGGTTGGTCTGCCGGTAGGTGGCCAGCGCGGCCTCGAGCAGCTCGGCGAGGGGACGGGGCCAGGTGATGTCCTCCAGCGCCTCCATCCGCTCCTCGTACTCCATGCCCTCGGCCTTCATCGCGCCGATCGCCTCTCCGCGGGCGTGGCGCTGCTGGGCGTAGAGCAGCGGCCGCGGGTCCTCCAGGGTGGCCTCGATGACGGAGACGACGTCGAGCGCGAAGTCGGGCGACTCGTCGTCGAGCAGGTCGATGGCGGCCAGCGCGAACGGGGAGAGCGGGGCGTTGAGCGCGAACTCCCGCGGCAGGTCCACGGTGAGCCACACGTACGGCTTGCCCGGGTTGGCGCGGCGCCATGCGGCGTCGGCGTGCTCGACTACCCCGGCGTTGCGCAGCGAGCGGTAGATCTCCACCGCCCGGCGCAGGTGCGGGTTCCACGGGGTCGGCGGCTCGTGGTTGTCGGTGAGCAGCCGGTACATGTTCCGCACCGGGTCCCCGGGGCGGGAGAGCACCGAGAGCACCATCGTGTGGGTGACGTGGAACTGGCTGGTGAGCGGCTCGGGCTCGGCGTCGCGGAGCCGCTCGAAGCTCTTGTCGGTCCAGTTGACGACGCCGGCGGGCGCCTTCTTCCGCACGATCTTGCGGCGCTTGCGCTCGTCGTCGCCGGCCTTGGCCAGCGCCTTGGCGTTCTCGATGACGTGCTCGGGCGCCTGGACGATGACCTCACCGGTGGTGTCGTACCCGGCCCGGCCGGCGCGGCCGGCGATCTGGTGGAACTCCCGCGCGGTGAGGTGGCGGGAGCGTTCGCCGTCGAACTTGGTCAGCGAGGTGAGGACGACGGTGCGGATCGGCACGTTGATCCCCACGCCGAGGGTGTCGGTGCCGCAGACGACGGCGAGCAGCCCGGCCTGGGTGAGCCGCTCCACCAGCCGCCGGTAGCGGGGGAGCATCCCGGCGTGGTGCACCCCGATGCCGAGGCGCAGCAGCCGGGAGAGGGTCTGACCGAAGCCCTTGGAGAAGCGGAAGTCGCCGATCGCCTCGGCGATCTCGGCGCGGCGCTCCCGGGAGGCGACGTTGACCGAGGTGAGCGACTGCGCGCGCTCGACGGCGTCCTTCTGGGCGAAGTGGACGACGTAGACGGGGGCGCGGCCCTGCTGGACGAGGCGCAGCAGGAGGTCCTGGATCGGCTCCAGGGAGTAGTCGAAGGTCAGCGGCACCGGCCGCTCGGCGTCGGCGATGACGGCGACCTCACGGCCGGTGCGGCGCTCGAGGTCACGGACGAAGAAGGAGACGTCCCCGAGGGTGCCGCTCATGAGGACGAACTGCGCGCGGGTGAGCTCGAGGAGCGGCACCTGCCACGCCCAGCCGCGCTGCGGGTCGGCGTAGAAGTGGAACTCGTCCATGACGACGACCCCGACGTCGAGGTCCGCGCCCTCGCGCAGCGCCTGGTTGGCGAGGATCTCCGCGGTGCAGCAGATGATCGGGGCGTCGGGGTTGATCGCGGAGTCCCCGGTGACCATGCCGACGTTGCGCGACCCGAAGAGGGCGACGAGGTCGAAGAACTTCTCGCTCACCAGCGCCTTGAGCGGGGCGGTGTAGTACGTGCGCTCACCCCGGGCGAGGGCCACCGTGTGGGCGGCCAGCGCGATCATCGTCTTCCCCGAGCCGGTGGGGGTGGAGACGATGGCGTGGCTGCCGGTGGTGATCTCGAGCAGCGCCTCCTCCTGGTGGGGGTAGAGCGTGCGGCCGGTGCCCTCGGCCCAGCCGGCGAAGCCCTCGTACAGGGCGTCGGCGTCCAGCTCGCCGTCGTCGCCGGCCTCGTCCTCCAGGCGGTCCAGCAGGGCGTTGAGCTCGTGCACCGTGATCGTCACGGGTCCCAGTGTCCCAGAGGTGACGGGGAGCCCGCCGGACCCGGCGCCCCACCGGGGACGTCCCCGCCGCGCCGGAGCGGCCCGACGGCGCTACTCTGCCGCTCGTCACCGCCGTCCCTGCGGAGGGGCGGCACCGCCGTCGGGGGGAGCGACGATGGACACGCTCAACACGGTCCTCGGGGACATCAGCAACAGCATGTACACCTACGTGCTCGTCGCGCTGCTCGTCGGCACCGGCGTGTACCTCACCGTCCGCAGCCGGGCCGTCCAGGCGCGCCTCTTCCTGCGGATGGTCTCCGTCGTCGCCCGCTCACGCAGCGACAGCCACGGCGGCATCAGCTCCTTCCAGGCCTTCGCCATCGGGATCAGCTCGCGGGTGGGGACCGGCAACATCGCCGGTGTCGCGATCGCGCTCACGCTCGGTGGACCGGGCGCCATCTTCTGGATGTGGGTGGTCGCCGTCGTCGGCATGGCCACGGCGTTCGTCGAGGCGACCCTGGCGCAGATGTACAAGGTGCGGTGGCGCGACGGCACCTTCCGCGGCGGGCCCGCCTTCTACATCCAGCGGGGGCTCGGGTCGCGCCGGTGGGGCGTCGTCTTCGCCGTCCTGCTCATCTTCGTCTTCGGCTTCGCCTTCGAGATGGTGCAAGCCAACACGATCACCGCGACGCTCGGCTCGGCGCACGACTTCCCGCTGTGGGCCTCGACGGCGATCCTCCTCTTCCTCACCGCCCCGATCGTCTTCGGTGGCATCCGGGCGGTCGCCCGCGTCGCCGAGATCATGGCCCCGCTCATGGCGGCCGCCTACGTGCTGCTCGCCCTCCTCGTCATCCTCCTCAACCTCGGTAACCTGGCCGACGTCGTCGGGATGATCGTCCGCGGCGCCTTCGGGCTCGACGAGGCACTGGCCGGGACCGGCGGCGGGCTGCTCGCCGCCGTCCTCAACGGCAGCAGGCGCGGCCTCTTCTCCAACGAGGCCGGGATGGGATCGGCCCCGAACGCCGCGGCGACCGCCACCGTGCGCCACCCGGTGCAGCAGGGGCTCATCCAGTCCCTCGGCGTCTTCGTCGACACCATTCTCGTGTGCTCGGCGACGGCGTTCATCATCCTCATGGCGGGGCCGGCGGTGTACACGCCCGGCGTCACAGGCGAGGAGCAGGGTGCGGCGCTCACGCAGATCGCGGTGGCCGAGTCCCTCGGCTCGTGGACGACGATCCCGATGACGGTGCTCATCTTCGTCTTCGCCTACTCCTCGATCCTCGGGAACTTCACCTACGCCGAGTGCAACGCCGCCTACCTCTCCAGCCGGACGTGGGCGCCGATCGCCCTGCGCACCCTGGTGACCGCGGCCGTGCTCATCGGCTCCCTCGCCCAGCTCGCGACCGTGTGGACCGTCGCCGACATCGCCATGGGCCTCATGGCGATGGTCAACCTCGTCGCCGTCCTCATGCTCGGCCGCTGGGCGTTCGGGGCGCTGCGCGACTACGAGCAGTACCGCGGCCGCCCGCTCGGGGCCTTCCTCGGGCGGGGCAACCCGCTGCTGCCCGGCGACCTCCCGGGCGACGTCTGGCTGTCGCGCGAGGTGACGCCGTCGTCGGAGCGGGTGGGGTAGCGGGCGTCACTTGATGGCGCCGCGGGTGACACCGGAGATCACCCAGCGCTGCGCGACGACGTAGACGATGAGCAGCGGTGCCATCGCCATGAGGTAGGAGGCGAAGGCGAGGGTGTAGTCGGCGGAGAACTGGCCCTGGAAGACGTACTGGGCCAGCTGGATGGTGGCGGCGTCCGGGTCGGAGAGGATGACGAGCGGGAGCAGGAAGTCGTTCCACGCCCAGACGCACGTGAGGATGCCGACGGTGGCGTTGATCGGGGCGAGCAGCGGGAAGACCACCCGCCAGAACACGCCCCAGGTCGTCGCCCCGTCCATCCGTGCCGCCTCCTCGAGCTCGGCCGGGATGGACCGGACGTAGGCGGTGTAGAGGAAGACGTTGAACGACAGGCCGTAGACCGTGTAGAGCAGGACGAGCCCGGCCTGGTTGTCCAGCCCGAGGATCGCCGCCTGCTTCGCGGCGGGGAGCATGAGCACCGGGAACGGGATGAACAGCGCGGCGATGAAGTAGTAGAACAGCGAGCGGAACAGGCGCCGGTGGAACTGGCGGGCGATGGCGTAGGCGACCATCGAGTTCGTCAGCAGCGTGAGGGCGACGGCGCCGACGGTGATGAGGGCGGTGTTCAGCGCCCGGGCGGGGAAGTCGATGGTGCGCCACGCCTCGGCGAAGTTGCCCCAGGTCCAGTCGGTGGGCGGGGCGAAGCCGGTGCCGCCGAGCTGCTCGGGCGTCTTCAGCGCGGTGACGACGGTGAAGTACAGCGGGACGAGCACGGTGAGGGACAGCACGACGAGCAGCGCGGTGAGCCACCAGCTGACGCCGCTGCCGGGGCGGTGCCTGCGGCGCGTGCGCCGCGCCCGGGGGGTGCTCGGCGGGGGGAGGGTGACGGCGTCGGCGGACATCAGGCCCCCACCTCCTCACGGCGCAGGACGCGCAGCTGGACGAAGGCGAAGACGATGATGACGACCATGAAGACGACGGCGTTGGCGAGCTGGTAGCCGAACTCCCCGCCCTCGAACCCGCCCCGGTAGATGAGCACGCCGATGGACTCGGTCGCGGTGCCCGGGCCGCCGCCGGTCATCGCGATGATCTGGTCGAAGACCTGGAGGAAGTTCTTCAGCGCGAGGACGAGGTTGATGGTGAAGAAGCCCCAGATCATCGGCATCGTGATGCTCCAGAACTGGCGCCATCGGCTCGCGCCGTCGATCGCGGCGGCCTCGTAGAGCTCGCCGGGCACGGTCTGCAGCCCGGCGAGGTAATGATGATCGTGAAGGCCGCCCCCTGCCAGACCGTCATGACGACGATCCCGAGCCACGCCCGCTCCGGGTCCGCGAGCAGCGAGGTGCTCAGGGCCTCGACGCCCAGCGCCTGCCCGATCGCCGGGAGGGAGAAGTTGAACAGGTAGGAGAAGACGTAGCCGATGACGAGGAGCGCGAGCACGTAGGGGATGAAGAACACCCCGCGCAGGGTGTTCTTCAGCCGGATGCGGGCGTTGAGCCCGAGCGCGATCGCCAGGCCGATGACGTTGACGAGGACGGTGGTCAGGAGCGCGAACTGGAAGGTGAACAGGTAGGCCTCGACCACGCGCGGGTCGTCGAAGAGCGAGGTGTAGTTCGACAGGCCGACGAAGTTCCACGTCCCGTACCCGGGGGAGTTGGTGAGGCTGTAGAAGACCCCCTGGAGCACCGGGATGGTGTGGAGCACGAAGAAGAGGACGAACGCCGGCAGGACCATCCAGTAGTAGGTGCGGTCGAGGCGGCGCGCGGCCCGGGCACGGCGCGCGGCGACGCCGTCCCGCGTGGCGTCGACGGCGGTGCTCACCGGTCCTGCACCGCCCCGAGGCCCCAGGTGCGGCGCTGGGCGACCCTGTCCCAGTTCGCGTCGAGCGCGTCGACGAACGCCTCGGCATCGCGGTCGAGGAGGTACCGCTGGATGAGCGGGCCGAGCGGGATGGCCTGGATGAACTGGTGGTCGGTGAAGCCCACGATGCGTCCCTCCGCGATGAAGTCCTGGACGCCGGCGAGGGCGGGGTCGTCGTTCTCCAGCCCCTCGAGCGCGGGGATGGCGACCTGCTGCGCGGAGTACTCGGCGACGACGTCGGGCTGGAGGAGGAAGGCGAGGAAGCGTTCGACCTCCGCCTGGTGCGGCCCGTCCACCCGCGCGGCGAGGGCGACGTCGACCCCGGAGACGAGGGTGGTCCGCTCGGGGTCGTCGGTGGCCGGCAGCGCGAAGGAGCCCACCGTGAAGTCTGGCTCGAAGGAGCGGATCTGCGGGATGGCGTAGCTGCCGATGAGGAGTATGGCCGACTCCCCGGCCGCGAACGCGCGGGTGCCCTGCTCGTAGCCGGAGGCGGCCGGGTCGGGCTGGGTGTAGTCGAACAGCGTGCCGAGCCGCTCCATCGCCTCGAGCCAGCCCTCCCGGCAGGTCGTCTCCCCGGCGAAGCGCCGCGCGAAGAAGTCCTCCGGCGCGAGCTGTGCGGTGAGCGGGGCCATGGGGGACTGCGCGGTCCAGGCGTCGGCGAGCATCGCGTAGAAGGGGACGATGCCCTGGCCCTCGAAGTACTCGGCCGTCTCGATGAGCTCGGTCCACGTCCGCGGCACCTCGCGGCCGTGCTCGGCGAAGAGCTCGACGTTGTACAGCGCACCGGAGGCGTTGGCCGCGAAGGGGATGCCGTTGACGGCGCCCGGCTCCCCGGCCCCGAGGCTCTCGATGACCTCGACGTAGGCCGGGTTGACCCCCTCGAGCAGCGGGCTGCCGGCGAAGTCGTGGAAGACGCCGGCGGAGGCGAACTCCCCGAAGGTGCCATTGGCGTTGAAGGTGAGGACGTCGGGCGGGTCCTCCTTCACCAGCCGCACCCGCATGGCCGTCTCCGCGCTCGGCACGTTGTCCACGACGACGCGGATGTCGGGGTTCTCCTCCTCGAAGCGTGCCGCGAGGCCGTCGAAGTACTCGGTGGCCTCGGGCTTGAACTGGAAGAAGACGATCTCGGTCCGGTCGTCCCCGGACGCCCCCGAGCAGGCCGCGAGGGCGGCGCAGACGACGACGCTGCAGGCCGCCGCGACGCGGGTGCTCTTCCTCGACTCATGGCGGCCCCCGGGTAGCGCCACTGCTGCGGACGCTCCCCATTATTCTGCGGCGCCGGAGCGCCGCCACCGCAGGTGCGTAAGCCGGCCTCGGACCCGCCGGGAGGGGGTCAGCCGAGCGCGCGGACGGCGTCGAGCGTGTCCGCCTCGGCCGCCGTCTTGTCGTCGCGGTAGCGCAGCACCCGGGCGAAGCGCAGGGCGAGGCCACCGGGGTACCGCGGCGAGCGCTGCACGCCGTCGAAGGCGATCTCGACGACCTGCTCGGGGCGCACGTGGACGACGTGCCCCTCCCGGTGGGTCTCGAGCTCGAGGAAGCGCCGGGTCTGCCACTGGAGCATCTCGTCGGTCATCCCCTTGAAGGTCTTGCCGAGCATGACGAACCCGTCGCCGTCGCGGGCGCCGAGGTGGATGTTCGACAGCCATCCCTGCCGCCGTCCGCTGCCCCACTCGACGGCGAGGACCACGAGGTCCAGCGTGTGGCGCGGCTTGACCTTGACCCACGCCGCACCGCGGCGGCCGGCGTCGTACGGGGCGGTGAGGTCCTTGAGCACGACCCCCTCGTGCCCGCGGTCGAGGATCGCGCGGTAGAAGTCGGCTAGCTCGGTGGCGTCGGCGCTCACCCGGCGGGGGACGAGGGCGTGATCGGGGACGACCTCCTCGAGCGCCGCGAAGCGGTCCGCCGCCGGGGCGGTGACGAGGGTCGTGCCGTCGCGGTGGAGGAGGTCGAAGAAGTAGACGGTGAGCGGCACACCGCCGCCGGAGACCTCCTGGGTGCCGGTGCGGGCGGCGGTCTCCTGGAACGGCCGGGGGCGTCCACCGTCGCCGAGGGCGATGGCCTCGCCGTCGAGGATGAGCTGCTCGGCCGGGAGCTCCCGTACGACGGCGACGATCTCCGGGACGCGCTCGGTGATGTCGTCCAGGGAGCGGGTGAAGACGGCCACCTCGTCGTCCTTGCGGTGCACCTGCACCCGGATGCCGTCGATCTTGCCGTCCGCGGCCACCGGCTCCTCACTCCCCCCGCGCAGCTTGTCC
>DAHVRG010000247.1 GCA_027322565.1 Georgenia sp. | reverse complement strand
GGCATGAGGTCCGAGCCGTCGAAGCGGGCGACGGCGGTGTCGTCCTGGAGCAGCTCGATGGCCAGGCGCAGGACGTCGGAGGACGCGAGCGCCGGGTCGACGGCCCGGTTCGCGGAGGTCACCCCGCCGATCTCGACCCGGGTGTTGGCCCACTCCCCGGAGGCCATGAAGGCCTGGACGGCCTGGGTGGCCTCGTTGTCGTTGAAGGCGCCGACGAACTCACCGGCGACGAGCAGCGGGCTCTCGTCCGCCGTCATGCCGGGCAGGTAGAAGGCGAAGACGTCGCCGTCCGGGCTGACGTCGGTGCCCTGGGGCCACTGGGCCTCGTAGAAGGAGGCCTGCCGGTGCAGGAAGCAGTTGCCCTCGAGGATCGGCAGACCGCCGTCGTTGAAGGAGGTCGTGGCGATCGAGCGTGAGTCCCCGATGCCGCCGTTGGCGTAGTCGTCGTTCTTCAGGACGGCGCCGGCCATGTCGACCGCCTCGACGATCGCCGGGTCGTTGAACGGGACCTCGTTGGCCACCCACTGGTCGTAGACGTCGGCGCCGGCGGAGCGGAGCACGACGTCCTCGATCCAGTCCGTGGCCGGCCACCCGGTGGCGCCACCCGACTCGATGCCCGCGCACCACGGCTTGACGGCGTCCGAGCCGTGGTCGGCGGCGATCTGCTCGGTCAGGGCCATGAGCTCGTCCCAGGTCTCGGGGACCTCGTAGCCGTTCTCCGCGAACGCGCTGGGCGAGTACCAGACGAAGGACTTCACGCTGGCCATGAGCGGGGCGGCGTAGAACTCACCGTCGACGGTGCCGTAGGACTTCCAGTCCTCGCTCCAGCCCTCGTCGACCTTGGCCTCCACGGCGTCCGGCGCCGGGACGACGTGCCCCTCGCTGACCATCCGCTCGAGCAGCCCCGGCTGCGGGAAGATCGCGAGGTCCGGCGCGTTGCCGCCCTCGGCCTGGACGACGACCTGCTGCTCGAACTCCCCGGAGCCGTTGTGGTCGACGGCGATGCCGGTGCACTCGGTGAAGGCGGCGAAGGTGTCCTGCAGCTGGTCGGCCTCCTGCTCGCGGATCGAGCTGAACAGGGTGACCGTCTCGCCGTCGAAGGTGCCGTACTCCTCGAAGGCCGAGCAGTCCGCCTCCTCCGCCTCGGCTGCGACCCCGCCACCGCCGTCGTCGTCGCCCCCGCCACTGCTGCCGCTGCCGCCGCCGAGGCTGTCCGCCTCGCCGCACGCGGCCAGCAGCAGGGCCAGGGTCGCCGTTCCTGCCGCGAGCGCGCCGGCACGCCGCCGTCTGTGAGCCTTCATCGAACTCCTCCACCGTCATCGGTCGGGACACGTGTGCCCCATCACACCCTGGCCGCGCGTCTCTGGGACGGTTTCGGGTGCGCGTGTCGATAACGATCGCGTTACGAGCGCCGGTCAGGCGTCGAGCAGGGCGCGCAGCACCGGGACGACGCCGTCCTCGTGGACCGACCCGGTGACGAGGTCGGCTGCGGCGCGCGTGTCCTCGTCCGCCCACTCCATCGCGACGCCGAGCGCCGCCCACTGGAGCATCTCGATGTCGTTGCGGCCGTCCCCGACGGCGACGGTCGCGTCCCGGGCGATGCCCACGCGCTCGCGGAGCATCTCGAGCGCGCTCGCCTTCGTCACGCCCTCGGGGGCGATGTCGAGCCAGGCGGTCCAGCCGACGGCGTAGGAGACGCCGTGCAGCCCGACCCGGTCGACGAGCGCGTGGAAGTCGTCCGCGGACAGGTGCGGCGCGCGCAGCGTCACGCGGCTGGCGGGGGCGCTGCACAGCTCCTCGAAGTCGACGACGGTCACCTCACCGCTCAGCTCGCCGAACGGGAACGGGCTGCTCACCTTGAAGCCCTTGCCGAGGTCCTCGACGGCGAACAGCCCGTCGGGCAGCTCCTCGCGCAGCAGCCGCAGGGTGGGCTCGGGGTCGAAGGTGACGACGTCGCTGATCTCGTACCCGCCCGGGAGCTGCGGGTCCAGCCGCAGGCAGACCGCGCCGTTGGAGCACACCGCCCACCCGTGCCCGAGCCCGAGCTCCGCCAGGACGGGCAGGACGGCGGAGACCGACCGGCCCGTCGCGAGGACGACCTGCGCCCCGGAGTCGCGCAGCTCCGCGACGGTCTCGCGCACCGCCGTCGTCATCCGCTGTTCGTGGTCGACGAGCGTGCCGTCGATGTCGAGCGCGACGAGCAGGTCCGGCCCGGCCGCGGGGAAGGTCGGGGGGAGGTGGTCGCGGACGACGTCGGCGGTGAGGGTCATGCGGTGTCCGCCGGGGTGAGGACCTCGAGGCCCCCGAGGTAGGGCCGCAGACCGGCCGGGACGCGGACCGAGCCGTCGGGCAGCTGGTGGTTCTCCAGGATGGCCACGAGCCAGCGCGTCGTGGCGAGGGTGCCGTTGAGGGTGGCGACCGGCTCGTTCCCGGAGGCCCCGCGGTGCCGCACGCCCAGACGCCGGGCCTGGAAGGTCGTGCAGTTGGAGGTGGAGGTCATCTCCAGGTACCGCTCCTGGCTCGGCAGCCACGCCTCGCAGTCGAACTTGCGGGCGGCGGAGGCCCCGAGGTCGCCCGCGGCGACGTCGATCACCCGGTAGGGCAGCTCGACCTTGGCGAGCATCTCCTCCTCCCAGGCGAGCAGCCGCTCGTGCTCCGCCTCGGACTCCTCCACCGTCGTGAAGCTGAACATCTCCACCTTGTTGAACTGGTGGACGCGGATGATGCCGCGGGTGTCCTTGCCGTAGGAGCCCGCCTCCCGGCGGTAGCAGGTGGACCAGCCGGCGTACCGCAGCGGACCGTCGGAGAGGTCGACGATCTCGTCGGCGTGGTAGCCGGCGAGCGCCACCTCCGAGGTACCGGTGAGGTAGAGGTCGTCGTTCGGCAGGTGGTAGACCTCCTCGGCGTGGGCGCCGAGGAAGCCGGTGCCGCCCATGACCGCCGGGGTGACGAGGGTGGGCGTGATCATCGGGACGAACCCGGCGGCCACGGCCTGGTCCATGGCGGCGTTGAGCAGGGCGAGCTCGAGACGGGCACCGACACCGGTGAGGAAGTAGAACCGGGCCCCGGAGACCTTCGCACCGCGCTTGACGTCGATCGCGCGCAGCCCCTCGGCGAGCTCGAGGTGGTCGCGGACGTGCTCGAGCTCGGGCCGCTCGCCGACCTCACGCAGGACGGCGAAGTCCTCCTCCCCGCCGGGCGGGACGCCGTCGATGACGACGTTGGACAGCTCGTAGGCGATCGTCTCGGCCTCCTGCGCGGCGGCTGTGGCGTCCCGCTCGGCGGCCTTGACCTGCTCGGCGAGCTCCTTGGCGCGGGCGAGCACGGCCGGCCGCTCCTCCGGGGAGGCCTTGCCGACGGAGCGGCTGACCTCCTTCTGCTCGGACCGGAGCTGCTCGAAGGCGGTGAGGGCGGTGCGCCGACGCTCGTCGGCCTCCAGAGCACGGTCGACCAGACCGGGGTCCTCACCCCGCGCACGCTGGCTGGCGCGGACGACGTCGGGGTTCTCGCGCATGGCTCTGAGATCGATCACGTCCCCGAGCCTATCCGGGGCGTGGGGGCACCTCATGTCCGGTCGGGCAGGCAGGCTCACCTCCGGGCCGGACACGACGTCGTCCCGGCCGTCCAGGCCGGTGATGCCCCGCGCGTCGAGAGGCCGGTCCAGCGGGTGCATCTCGGCTCGGCACCGGCGGGCTGCGGCTAGGGTCGACGGTGTGAGGATCCGCCGCGCCCTGGCCCGTGTCTACTGGCACCTGAGCCGGTGGTCGCCCGCGCCCACCGCGCCGCCGGCCGGGGGCAGCGGCATCCTCATCGGGGCCCCGCACACCTCGAACTGGGACTTCGTCCTCATGCTCGCGCTGGCGTGGCACTGGGGCATCAGCGTGCGGTGGCTCGGCAAGGACAGCCTGTTCAAGCGTCCCTTCGGCCCGCTCATGCGGGCGCTGGGCGGTATCCCGGTACGGCGTGACGACCCCCGCGGCCTGGTCGACGAGCTCGTCGAGCAGGTCCGCGCCGGCGGCCCGACCTACCTCGTCATCACCCCAGAGGGCTCGCGCACCGCCGTGAGGTACTGGAAGTCCGGGTTCTACCGGATCGCCCGGGCGACCGGGCTGACGGTCACCCTCGGCTACGTCGACGGCCGCACCATGACCACCGGGCTGGGTCCCACCCTGACGATGACCGGGGACGTCCGCGCCGACATGGACCGCATCCGGGAGTTCTACGCGGGCAAGGTCGGGGTCCGACCGGGCGGCGAGCGCATCCCCCGCCTCCACGCCGAGGAGGAGTGACGTCCCACCGCACCGTCCCGGCGGGGGCAGGAACCACGGGCACCCAGTAGCGTGCCGACGTGAGTTGGGAACAGTGGGTCGCGGTCATCGCGCTCGTCATCGCCGTCGCGGGACTCGCGCTGGGGTTCACGGTGTGGCGGGCGCTGCGGCGCCGCACCCCGTCCTTCGCGCACGACGACCCCGCACCCGAGCCGCCGCGGCGCCCCACCGGCCCGCCCGCCGTGGTCTTCAACCCCTCGAAGGGCACCGACGGCGAACGGCTGCGCCGGCTGGTCACCGAGGTGGCCGCCGAGTCCGGGCTGCCCGAGCCGCTGTGGCTGGAGACCACCGTCGAGGACCAGGGCGCGGGTCAGGTGCGCACCGCCCTGGCCCGCGGCGCCTCCGTCGTCATCGCCGCCGGGGGCGACGGCACGGTGCGGGCGGTCGCCGAGGGCCTGGCCGGCACCGACACCCCGATGGGCGTGCTCCCGCTGGGCACCGGGAACCTGCTCGCGCGCAACCTCGACGTGCCGCTCACCGGCTACCGGGACATGGTGACGACGGCGCTCACCGGACGGGACCGGGCGATGGATCTGGGCTGGCTGCGCATCGAGCGCCCGCCCGCCGCCGCCG
>DAHVRG010000228.1 GCA_027322565.1 Georgenia sp. | reverse complement strand
GTGACGAAGACGATGGTCGTGCTCTCCTCCGCGACCACGCGTTGCAGCTCGACGGAGAGCTCCTCGCGCGTGAGGGCGTCGAGCGCGGAGAACGGCTCGTCCATGAGCAGCACCTTGGGGTGCTGGATGAGGGACCGGACGAGTGAGACCCGCTGCTGCATGCCGCCCGACAGCTCGTGCGGGAGCTTCTCCTCGAAGCCGGCGAGCCCCGCGAGCTCGAGGAGGGAGTGAGCCCGGTCGAGGTACTGCTTCTTGTCCAGGCCGAGCATCTCGACCGGCAGCAGGACGTTCTTGAGCACGTTGCGCCACGGCATCAACGCGGGCCGCTGGAACATGACGCTGACGTCGCGCCGCGGCCGGACGACCTCCTCCCCGCCGACCCGGACCGAGCCCCGGGTGGGTGAGATGAGACCCGAGATGACCCGCAGGAGGGTCGACTTGCCGCAGCCCGAACGCCCGACCAGGGTGACGAACTCGTTCTCACCGACGGTCAGGTCGATGTCGTCGAGCGCATGGACCTCGCCGCGCGGGGTGCTGAAGAGCTGGGAGACGCCGCTGACCTCGATCATGTCGCTCACTCACCCGGCACCAGGTCGAAGGTGACGACGTCCTCGGGGGTCACGTCCCCGGTCAGCGCCGGGGCCATGATCTCGATGATCCGGGCGACCCGGTCGTGCTCCATGGACCCGACGACGTCGGCGTCACCGCGCACGTAGTCCGCCATGATCTCCACCTCCGCGGCCGCGACGTCGGGGTCCTGGGTCGGCTGCGCCTGCTGGAGGATCCGGCCGGTCTCCTCGGGGTTCTCGATCGAGTACTCCAGCCCCTTCATCAGGGCGCCGACGAAGCGCTCGACCAGCTCGGGGTCGGACTCGGCGAGCTCGTCGGAGGTGAGGATGACGTTGCCGTAGAGCTCGGGGAGCACGTCCCCGTACGGCAGCACGACGACGTCCTGCCCCTGGGCCGCGGCGGCGATGAGCGGCTCGCCGACGACGAACTGGCCGATCGCGTCGACCTGGTTGCTCACGAGGAGCTGTGGGAGCGAGGGCGGCGCCGAGGGGACGAACTCCACGGTGCTCGGGTCGATGCCGGCGGCCTCGGCGTAGGTCGGGAAGATGACCTGGTTCGTCGAGCCCGGCTGGTCACCGATGGTCCTGCCCTCGAGGTCCGCCGGCTCGGCGATGTCGTGCCCCTCGAGGGAGACGATGGCCGCGAGCGAGCGCTGGTGGCTCGCCCCGACGGCGGTCACCGGCAGCTGCTCGTTGGCGACGGTCGCGACCACCGCCGACATGTCGGCGGCCCCGAAGTCGGCCTGGCCGCCGGCGACGAGCTTCATGACGTCGACCGAGCCGGTCCCGGGCTCGATCGTCACGTCGAGGTTCACCTCGTCGAAGAAGCCCTTCTCCTGCGCGACATACGCGTACGCGTCGCGGCCGAAGGTGCTGAACGAGGTGAGGTAGGTGACGGACGCAGGCTCGTAGTCGCCGCCCCCCTCGGCTGCGTCACCCGCCGTGGCTGCGCCGCCGCCCCCACTGCAGGCAGCGGCGAAGAACGCCCCGACCACGACGACGAGGCCGGACATCACTGTCCTTCGTGTCTTCACTTGGCACCTCTCGCAGACTCTGCGGCGAGCCGTTCGGACCTCATCACCTGTGAGCCGGTCCGTCGGCCTGCCGCGCTTAGTGGATTCGGCCGAGCACCTTTGCGGGGACCCCGACCACTGTCGCTGACATCACAGATAGTCCCCCGAGATTTGATCAGATGTCAAGTATCAGACGATGGGAGGACGTCGAGGTGACCAGCGAGGGGTCGGTCGTGCGGGGTGCTGCCGAAGGAGCGGTCCTCCGCGACCGCAGGAGGGAGGGCACCCATGGTGCGCATGAGCGGGTGCGGCTCGACGCGGCTGTCCGCCCAGCGGGCAGCGGCCCGCCGGAGCGCCGGGCGACCGCCGAAGGTCGGGCCAGGAGCTCCCCGCTCGAACAGGCGGCCGGCAGGTGCCGGTGGCCGGTGGGCTCGCCGAGTGCCCGCAGCAGCTCAGGGGCCCTGCCCCGGCCGCCGCCGGCTACCGACTGCCGAGGCACGGCGGCGCCGGCGTCCGGCCCAGCGATCGAGACCCGTCGACGGCCGGCAGCGCGCCGCCCCGCGCGCCTTAGCTGCCGACGAGGGGCCGCCCGAACGACTTAGCGGCCGACGAGGGCCCGCCCGCGCGTCTCAGCTGCCGACGAGGGCCCGCGCGCGGCTCCCCGATCGTCAGCTGTCCGGCCTGCTCCTCGGCCGGTGGTTCGGGCCGTCCTCCTCGCCGTCGAGGAGCGCGTCCTCCTCCGCGGCGTCCTCGTCGATCACCCGGTCGATCCGCTCGCGCTGCCGCTCCCCCCTGCGTGCGAGCACTGCCGCGGCCTCGCCTGCCTGCTTCGGGAGGAGGAGGAAGGAGACCAGCGCCGCGACGAGCACGGAAAGGACGGCGAGCAGCCAGCCGCGTACGCCGACCAGCCAGAGCAGGCCGAAGGCGGCGGCGAGCACCGCAAGACGGAGCAGCGTGTAGCGCACGATGGGCACGCAGCCAGCCTAGTCCGCGCCCGGGAGCCACCATCGCCGCCGACGGGTGCGGACCCGTTGCGCCGGGAGCGATGTGGGGACCTGCGCGCGGACGGCATAGGCTGGGAGAGATATGAGATACCTCCCCTTCGTCCTGCTGCTGGCGCTGGTCATCTACGCGCTGGTGGACTGCGTGCGCCACGACGACGACGAGATGCCCGTGGGCCTGCCCAAGGCGATCTGGGTGATCCTCATCATCGTCTTCCCGGCCGCCGGCGCTGCCGCCTGGCTGGTCGTCAGCCGCGTCAACCGCAAGGCGCAGCAGGCAGCATCCCCGGGCAGCGCCTCCCGCGGCGTGCCCCCGGTCCGGCCCGCACCCCGCCGCGGAGTCTCGCGCCCGGTCGCCCCGGACGACGACCCCGAGTTCCTCGCCAGCCTGGAGAAGCGGCTCCGCCAGCCGGAGACGCCGCAGCCGGAGCCCAGCCCCACGGAGGAGGACGAGCCGGACGGTCCCACCGGTGGCCAGGCGAGCAGCCCGACCGACGAGGACGGTCCCCAGCCCAGCCGCTGAGCCGAATCCGGGCTCCGTGCTCCGGGCTCCGGCGACGCGACACCACCGAACCGCTGGGCGTGCGACCGAGCCGCTGCGCGGTGCCGCGCACCGCTGGACGCGGAGGCGGCGGCCCTCGGCACCGGCGTCGACCGGTCGGTGCGTCATCGGCAGCCGCTCGGTGCGGCACCGTCCGCCGCTCAGCGCCGAGCCCGGCTGCGCTCAGCCGCTCCACCGCCGGCGCCGAACCCGGCCACCAAGCCGAGCGCTGCCTGCCGGCCGCCTCCTCCACCGCGTCCGTCGCCCCTTTCACTCAGCCAGCCCTGCTGCAAGGGGCGAGCGGTGATCGAACGGGGCGACTCGTCACACGGGGCGACCCAGCGGCGCAGGGCGGCCGGGCGCCTCAGAAGGCGTAGCCGTGGACCGTCTCGGTGAAGAGGTTGACCACGTAGTAGTTGCAGAGCAGCAGCCCGAAGCCGGTCAGGCCGAGGTAGGCCGCCTTGCGGCCGTCCCAGCCGCGCGTCGCGCGGGCGTGGAGGTAGGCGGCGTAGGCGATCCACACGACGAGGGTGCCGACCTCCTTGGGGTCCCAGTCCCACGGACGGCCCCACGCGTGCTCCGCCCAGATCGCGCCCGCGATGAGGGTGAAGGTCCACATGAGGAAGCCGACCGCGTTGAGCCGGTAGGCCAGCCGCTCGAGCTCCACCGCCCCGGGGAGGGCGTCGGCCAGCCGGCCCCAGAAGCCCCGGCCGTCGTCCGCAGCATCCGAGGCGCCCGGACCGTCGGGAAGTGCGTTCTCGCCGGAAACTGAGCTCTCGGCGGGAAGTGGGCTGCCGACAGCAACTGAGCTCTCGGCGCTGAGGGAGGTGTCGGTGGCGGCGGAGGTGGTGACAGCAACGGGGCTGTCGGCGGTCAGTGAGCCGGGGCGGGCGGCCTGTGCGGCCGTCCGCTCGCCGCGGTCCCGGACGAGCTGGACCACGGAGACTGCCGCGGCGACGGCGAACACGCCGATCGCCATGGTCGCCACGGAGACGTGGATGACGAGCCAGTAGTGGTCCAGCGCGGGCCGCACGCCGTCGGCCTTGATGTAGAAGACCGAGACGGCCAGGCCGAGCGCGAGCAGCGTGGGCGTGATGACGAACGCCCCGAGGTAGCGCAGGTCGCGCCAGCGCTGGATGAGGAGGAACGTGCCGACGGCCACGAGCGTGAAGACGATGGAGAACTCGTACATGTTGGCCCAGGGCACCCGGCCGGCGGCGATCCCCCGGGTGAGGACACCGAGGGCGTGGAGGACGAACCCCGCTGTCGTCGTCGTCATGGCGATCCGGACCGCGCGGCGCGGACGCCCCGTCGGGCCGCCGGCGCGCAGTGCCGAGACGTCGACGCCGAACGCGACCATCGCGACGGCGTAGGCCGCCATCGCGCCGTAGATCACCAGCAGGCTGAGCTGGCCGAGGTCGTTCACGTGTCCTCCTGGGCTGTGGGCGCGATGGCCCGGACTGCGGTCATCACCCGCTCGAGCTCCTGCTCCAGACCCGGGTCGTCTCCCCGGGCGAGTGCGGCTGCCTCGACAACTGTACGTCCGTCGGAGCCGGGGCTCGTCCTCACCCAGAGCCGCCGTCGCGGCACGAAGAGCGAGGCGGACAGGCCGGCGAAGGCGAGCAGCGCCGAGACGAGCAGGACGGTGAGCGAGGGGTCGTAGCGGACGTCCAGCGCCGCGAAGCGGGGCAGCGCGTCGAGGGTGATCGTGCCCAGCCCGTCGGGCAGCTCGACCTCCTGGCCGGGCTCGAGGAGGACGCGGACCTCCTCGTCGCCGTCCGTCAGCTGGGTCATCCCCTCGGTGTCGAGCTCGTAGACGTTCTGCGGGACGCCGTCGTCCAGGCCGAGGTCGCCGGTGTAGACGTCGAGGATGATGAGCGGCGCATTCGGCTGCGGGTGCACCGACCGGGCACCGGACTCGTCGAGCACGGCCGTGGGCAGCAGGTAGCCGATGAAGCCGAGCTGCTCGAGGCCAGGGGAGACGTCCGGGACCTTGACGACGCCGCGGGAGGTGTAGAAGTCGTCCTCGGGCAGGAAGGGCACCGGCTGGGAGAAGGCCACCTCCCCCTCGGCGTCACGGACGGTGAGGTGCGGGGCGAAGCCGTTGCCGGCGAGGTAGATGTTCGCCCCTGCGGCGGTGACGGGATGGTTGACGCGGATGGTGTCGGCGCGGGCGCCCCCGTCGGCCTCGGTCACGGTGACGTGGGCGGCGAAGTCCCGCGGCTGGGCGTCCACGGTGAACTCGGAGGTGAGCTCGTCGAGGGTGAGGGTGAAGGCCTCGAGGTTCTCGCTGTCGAAGAGCGACCCGGGTGTGAAGGTGTCGTAGTCGACGAGCGCGTTGGCGAAGGAGCGCCCCTCGACGACGACGGCCTGCCCGCGGTAGCTGAGCATCTGCCCGGCACCGAGCGCGACGAGCACCCCGACGAGGGAGAGGTGGAAGACGATGTTGCCGGTCTCGCGCAGGTAGCCGCGTTCGGCGCTGATCCCCTCCGGGGTGTGTGCCACCCGGAAGCGGCGGCCCAGGGCACGCCGGGCGGCCCCGAGCACCTCCTCGGGCGAGGCCGCGGTCTCGTGCGTCGCGTGGGCGCGGAAGCGGCTGAGCCGGCGCGGGACGCGGGTCGGGGCGGCCCGCAGGGCGGCGAAGTGTGCCTTCGTGCGAGGCAGGATGCAGCCGATGAGGGAGACGAACAGGAGCAGGTAGACGGCAGCGAACCACGGTGCGCTGTAGACGTCGAAGAGCCCGAGGCGCTCGAGCCAGACGGCCAGCTCCGGGTTGTCGGCGCGGTACCGGGCGACGCCGGCCGGGTCCTGCGGGCTCTGCGGGACGATGGCGCCGGGGAGTGCCGCGATGCCGAGCAGCATGAGGAGCAGCAGTGCCACGCGCATCGAGGTGAGCTGGCGCCACGCCCAGCGCAGCCATCCGCGCACGCCCAGCCCGACCGGCCGCGGTGCGGGTGCCTCGCCGGAGCCGTCCATCGTCCGCAAACCCTCGGGGGCGTAGCTCATCACACCACCGTCACGAAGTCGGCGACGAGGCCCTGCACCCACCCGGCGAACTGGCCCCAGAGCCCGGTGACGAGCGCGAGACCGACGAGGACGAGCATGCCGCCCCCGATCCGCATGATCGTCAGCCGGTGCCGGCGCAGGAAGCCCATCGCCCGGGTGGTGCGCGAGTACAGCAGCGCGATGACGACGAACGGGAGGCCGAGCCCGAGGCAGTAGGCGGCGGCGAGCAGCCCACCGCGGGCGGGGTCGCCGTCGTCGAGGGAGAGCAGCAGCACCGCGGAGAGCGTGGGGCCGATGCACGGCGCCCAGCCGAGGCCGAAGACGACACCGAGGAGCGGTGCGCCCCATATCCCGGCCCGGGGGCTGAGGTGGAGGCGCCGGTCCCGCTGGAGGAACGGGACGGCCCCCATGAAGGCGAGCCCCATGAGGATGACGACGACGCCCATGACGCGGGTGATGACGTCCACCCAGGGCTGCAGCGCGAGCCCCAGCCCGCCGAAGACGACGCCGAGGAGGACGAACACGGCGCTGAAACCGAGGACGAAGAGGAGCACACCGAGCAGCAGCCGGCCCTGCCCGGTGGGGCGCCTGGTCGCCGTCGTCGTGGCCGCGGCACCACCGCCGACGGCGACGCCGCCGGGCCGCTGCCCGAGCGTCCCGGTCATCCCGCCGAGGTAGCCGACATACCCGGGGATGAGGGGCAGCACGCACGGGGAGGCGAAGGAGATGGCACCGGCGAGCAGGGCCACGGGCACCGCGGCGAGCAGGGACCCACTGAGGACGGTGGTCTGGAAGGTCTGCGCGATGCCGTCCCAGCTCATCACGCCGCCTCGGCGAGGACGTCGTCGATCATCCCGCGGACGATGCCGGGGTCGATCTGGCCGAGGACGCGGCCGGCCACCCTGCCCTCGGTGTCGAGCACGACCGTGGTCGGCATCGCCTGGAGCGGCACGAGCCCCTGGAGTGCGGCCACCCCGCGGGCGGTCTCGTCGTGGAGGCTCGGGTAGGGGACCTCGAAGCTGCGCTCGAAGGCCTGGGCGGTCGCCGCGTCGTCCCGCGGGTTGACGCCGAGGAGCCGGACCCCGCGGTCGGCGTAGTCGGCGTGGATGGCAGCGAGGTCACCGGCCTCGGCCCGGCAGGGCGGGCAGGCCGCGTACCAGAAGTTGAGGACGACGACATCGCCGCGCCAGTCGGCGAGGTCGACCTCCTCCTCGTCGTAGGTCGTGCCGGTGAGGTCGACCGGCCCGGTCCGCTCGGGCTCCTCCCAGGTGGTCCAGGAGCCGTCGCCCGCCTGGTAGCCCGCGCCGGTCGTGTCCGTGGCCGTGCCGGTGGCCGACCCGCCGCACCCGGTGAGGGCGAGGAGTGCCACGGCGAGCGCCGCGAGGGCGCGCGGGAGCCGGCTCATACCCGCTCCGCCCCGGGCCGGGCCGCCGAGCCGGGGACCGCGGCCCCGGACGCGCCCGGCAGGAGGTCGCGGGCACCGGAGACGAGGTCGGCGGCGGGCTCCCAGTACCCCAGGCCGACGAGCCGGGCCCCGTGGAACCGCAGCGAGGTGAGCGAGGCGAGGGAGCACTGCCGACGTCGCGGGTCGTGCCACAGCGGGCGTCGCTCGAGGAAGAGGCGGGTGACCCAGATCGGGAGCTGGTGGCTGACGAGCACCGCCTCGCCGCCCCCCAGCGCGGCCAGTCGCCGGCGGGCGTCCCCGACCGCCGCCGTCATCCGCGCCACCTGGTGCCGGTAGGGCTCCCCCCAGCTCGGGCGCAGCGGGTTGAGGTAGCGCCGCCAGTAACGGGGGTGGGCGAGCTGGGAGCGCTCGCTGCCCACGGTGCTGCCCTCGAAGTCGTTCCCGGCCTCGATGATGCGCTCGTCGGTGTCGACCTCGAGGCCGAACGCCCGGGCGGTGGGCAGGGCCGTCTCCTGGGCGCGCTGGAGCGGGGAGGCGACGACGAGGCGGACGTCGTGCCCGCCGCCATGGAGCACGTCGGCCACCCGCTGGGCCATCTGCTGCCCCCGCTCGGAGAGCCGGAAGCCCTCGAGGCGTCCGTAGAGGACGCCGTCGGGGTTGTGGACCTCGCCGTGCCGCAGGAGGTGCACCGTGGTTCGGGACATGACCCCTAGTGTCGCAAACTCTGCGGCCGTGCCCGCCCCGCGCCCGCGCTGCCCCGACCGGCGCCGCCGCGGCGGGCCGCGCCGCTCCCCCAGGCGGTCCCCTGCGCATCACCTCTTGCGCGCACGCGGAGGTGAGCTTATCATTGAACGGTCAAGTGATGCAACAACCATGGAGGACCGATGACCGCGACCGACACCACGACCACCACGCGCCCCGCACCGGGCACCTACACCATCGACCCCTCGCACTCCGAGGTCGGCTTCTCCGTCCGGCACGCCGGCATCGCCAAGGTCCGCGGACAGTTCACCGACTTCTCCGGTGAGATCGTCGTCGCCGAGAGCTTCGCCGACTCGACGGTCAACGTGGAGATCAAGTCCGCGTCCGTCGACACCCGCGACGAGAACCGTGACAACCACCTCCGCAGCGCCGACTTCTGGGACGCCGAGAACAAGCCGACCTGGACCTTCGTCAGCACCGGCGTCGAGGGCACCGGCCCGGAGTTCACCGTCACCGGTGACCTCACGATCAACGGTGTGACGAAGCCCGCCACCCTCGAGGTCGAGTACAACGGCGCGGCCACCGACCCGTTCGGCAACCCCCGCGTCGGCTTCTCCGCCCGGACCGAGATCTCCCGCAAGGAGTACGGCCTCACCTGGAACGCCGCCCTCGAGACCGGTGGCGTCCTCGTCGGCGACAAGATCCGGATCTCGCTCGAGATCTCGGCCATCGCGGCCACGGGCGAGGCCCAGCAGGCCTGACCCGGCCGCCCGCGCCCACGCGCGGGTCCGTGCCTCCCGACGGCGGTCGGTGCTCCGCGCACCGGCCGCCGTCGGCGTTCCCGGACGTGGTTCACCGTCCGGGAGGACGCTAGCCGGAAAGGGCCGCGCGCACCCGCGCCGGGTCGATCTGCCAGAAGCCCTGGACGGCGCCGTCGACCTCGACGACGGGCACGTACTCCCCGTACCGCGCCTGGAGCTCGGCGTCGGCGTCGACGTCGACCTCCCGCCACCGCACACCCGCCCGGTCGCACTCGGCGACGACGACGCGACGCGCCTCGTCGCACAGGTGACAACCGTCGCGGGAGAAGAGGGTCACTCGGATGTCGGCCACGCCCCGATCCTAAGGGCGGCGATCTAGGGTGGAAGGGTGCACGCGACGACCAGGCCGGGCGACGACGCCGCCGCCCCCGCGCAGTCGGGTGTCGTCGCCGCCTTCTTCGACATCGACAACACGATCATCCGCGGGGCGAGCGCCTACCACCTCGCCCGCGAGCTCTACCGGCGTGACTTCTTCGGGCTGCGGGACATCGCCTTCTTCGCCCGACACTCCCTGCTCTACCTCCTGCTCGGGGAGAACCTGCGCCGCATCGCCGCCGTCCGGGCGCGGGCGCTGCGGATCGTGCGCGGCCGCACGGTCGCCGAGGTCGTGTCGATCGGCGAGGAGGTCTACGACCAGGTGCTGGCGAACAAGGTCTTCCCCGGCGCGCGGGCACTGGTCGACGAGCATCTCGCGGCCGGCCACGAGGTGTGGTTCATCAGCGCCACGCCGGTGGAGATCGCCGACCTCATCGCCCGGCGGCTCGGCGCCACGGGGGCGCTGGGCACCGTCGCCGAGCACCGGGACGGCGTCTACACCGGCGAGCTGCGGGGGAACATGCTCCACGGGGCCGGGAAGAAGGCCGGCGTGCTCGCGCTCGCCCGGGAGCGGGACATCGACCTGCGCCGCAGCCACGCCTACGGCGACTCCGTCAACGACATCCCGCTGCTCACGACGGTGGGCTCGGCCTGCGCCATCAACCCCGAACCACGTCTCCGGCTGCACGCCGCCGAGGTCGGCTGGCCGGTGCGCGACTTCCGCCGGCGGAGGCGCGACGTCGGCCGGGGTGTGCGCACCGGTGTGCGGGGGGCCGGATGGGCCGGTGTCGTGTGGACGGCGACGGTGGTCGTACGCGCCCTGCGCCGTCGGCTCACCGGCGGCTGAACCACGACCGGCCCGAGAACGCGCCAGGCCCGGCGGGTGCCGGGCCTGGGGACGTCAACGGTCAGCGCTCACTTCTTGTTGCGACGCTGGTGCCGCGTCTTGCGAAGCAGCTTGCGGTGCTTCT
>DAHVRG010000221.1 GCA_027322565.1 Georgenia sp. | reverse complement strand
GACGACGAGCTCAAGGCCGAGCTCGCCGCCGCCCAGCCCTACGCCGACTGGCTCGCCGAGCACACCCTCCACCTCGCCGACCTGCCCGAGCGCGAGCACGTGCGCCACTCCCGCTCCTCGGTGGTGCGGCGCCAGCAGGTGTTCGGCTACACCGAGGAGGAGCTGCGCATCATCCTGGCCCCGATGGCCGGGACCGGCGTCGAGGCGCTCGGGTCGATGGGCACCGACACCCCGGTGGCGGTGCTGTCCAGCCGGCCCCGACTGCTCTTCGACTACTTCACCCAGCAGTTCGCCCAGGTGACCAACCCGCCGCTGGACGCGATCCGCGAGGAGCTCGTCACCTCGCTCGGCGGCGCCATCGGGCCCGAGCCCAACCTGCTCGCCGAGATCCCCGAGCACGTGCGCAAGCTCGTCCTGCCCTTCCCGACGATCGACAACGACCAGCTCGCCAAGATCGTCCACATCGGGTCCGCGCGCGCCGGGCGCGGGCTGCGTTCCGCCGTCATCTCCGGGCTCTACCCGGTCGCCGGCGGGGGAGCAGCACTGGAGCAGCGGCTGCAGGAGATCTTCGCCGAGGTGGACGCCGCGATCGAGGACGGCGTGAGCTTCATCGTCCTGTCCGACCGGCACTCCACCGCCACCCTGGCGCCCATCCCCTCGCTGCTCCTCACCGCGGCGGTGCACCACCACACCCTGCGCCGGCGTGCCCGCACGAAGATCAGCCTCCTCGTCGAGGCCGGCGACGTCCGCGAGGTCCACCACGTCGCCCTCCTCGTCGGCTACGGCGCGGCGGCCGTCAACCCCTACCTCGCGATGGAGAGCGCCGAGGAGCTCGTCCACGCCGGCGCAGTCAGCGGTGTCACCCCCGAGGAGGCGGTCCGCAACGTCATCCGCGCGCTCGGCAAGGGCGTGCTCAAGGTGATGAGCAAGATGGGCATCTCCACCGTCGCCTCCTACCGCGGCGCCCAGGTGTTCGAGTCGCTCGGCCTGTCCCGTGAGCTCGTCGGGCGCTTCTTCACCGGTACCCCCGCCCCGCTCGACGGCGTCGGCCTCGACGTCCTCGCCGCCGAGGTCGCCGCCCGGCACGCCACCGCCTACCCGCCGTCGGGCATCTCCCCGGCGCACCGCAGCCTGCCCGTGGGCGGGGAGTACCAGTGGCGCCGCGAGGGCGAGCCGCACCTCTTCGACCCGGAGACCGTCTTCCGGCTGCAGCACGCCACCCGGAGCCGCCGCATGGACATCTTCCGGGACTACACCCGCCGGGTGGACGAGCAGTCCGAGCGCCTCATGACGCTGCGCGGCCTCTTCCGGCTGCGCCGGGGCACGCCGATCCCGGTCGAGGAGGTGGAGCCGGTCAGCGAGATCGTCAAGCGGTTCTCCACCGGTGCGATGTCCTACGGCTCGATCTCCGCCGAGGCCCACGAGACGCTCGCGATCGCGATGAACATGCTCGGCGCGAAGTCCAACACGGGCGAGGGTGGGGAGGAGCCCGACCGGCTGCGCGACCCGCGCCGTCGCTCGGCGGTCAAGCAGGTCGCCTCCGGGCGCTTCGGCGTCACCGCCGAGTACCTCACCAACGCCGACGACATCCAGATCAAGATCGCGCAGGGCGCGAAGCCGGGGGAGGGCGGCCAGCTGCCCGGCCCCAAGGTCTACCCGTGGATCGCCGGCACCCGGCACTCCACCCCGGGCGTCGGGCTCATCTCCCCGCCGCCCCACCACGACATCTACTCCATCGAGGACCTCGCCCAGCTCATCCACGACCTGAAGAACGCCAACCCGCGGGCCCGTATCCACGTCAAGCTCGTCAGCGAGGTCGGCATCGGGACCGTGGCGGCGGGCGTGGCCAAGGCGCACGCCGACGTCGTCCTCGTCTCCGGGCACGACGGCGGGACGGGCGCCAGCCCGCTCACCTCGCTCAAGCACGCTGGCGGGCCGTGGGAGCTCGGGCTGGCCGAGACCCAGCAGACGCTCCTGCTCAACGGGCTGCGCGACCGCATCGTCGTCCAGACCGACGGACAGCTCAAGACCGGGCGGGACGTCGTCGTCGCGGCGCTGCTCGGGGCGGAGGAGTTCGGCTTCGCCACCACCCCGCTCGTCGTCGCCGGCTGCGTCATGATGCGGGTCTCCCACCTCGAGACCTGCCCGGTCGGCATCGCCACCCAGAACCCCGAGCTCCGTGCCCGCTACACCGGCCGGGCCGAGCACGTCGTCGCCTTCTTCGAGTTCATCGCCCAGGAGGTGCGCGAGCTGCTCGCGTCGCTCGGGCTGCGGTCCATCGACGAGGCGGTGGGCCGGGTCGACCTGCTCGACACGGACACCGCGGTCGGGCACTGGAAGGCCGCCGGCCTCGACCTCTCCCCGATCCTGGCGGCCGTCGACCCCGCCCCCGGCACGGCGCGGCGCTGCGTCCGCGCCCAGGACCACGGCCTGGACCGAAGTCTGGACGTCGGCCTCATCGAGCAGGCCCGCCCCGCCCTCGACGACGGCGCACCGGTCCGGATCGACCTGCCCGTGCGCAACGTCCACCGCAGCGTCGGCACCCGCCTCGGCCACGAGGTCACCCGCCGCCACGGCGCCGCCGGCCTGCCCGACGGCACGGTCGACATCACCCTGCGCGGCACCGCCGGCCAGTCCTTCGGCGCCGTTCTGCCTCCGGGGGTCACGCTGCGGCTCCTGGGCGACGCCAACGACTACGTCGGCAAGTCGCTCAGCGGCGGGAGGATCGTCATCCGGCCCGAGCCGGAGTCCCGGCTCACCGCCGCGGACAACACGGTCGCGGGGAACGTCATCGGCTACGGCGCGACCTCCGGTGAGCTCTTCCTCTCCGGGCGGGTCGGGGAGCGCTTCTGCGTGCGCAACTCTGGGGCCACCGCCGTCGTCGAGGGGGTGGGCGACCACGCTCTGGAGTACATGACCGGCGGCACCGTCCTCATCGCCGGGCCTACCGGCCGCAACCTCGGAGCCGGGATGTCCGGCGGCACCGCCTACGTCCTGGACCTCGACGAGCGGAGGGTCAACGCCCCGGCGCTGGCCGACGGCGAGCTCCTCGTCGTCGCGCTCGACGCCGAGGACCGCTCCATCGTCCTCGACCTGCTGCACCGCCACCACGAGCACACCGGGTCGGCTGTCGCCGCCGGGCTGCTCGCCGACCCGGACGCCGCCTGCGCCCGCTTCGTCAAGGTGCTGCCCCGCCGTTTCGCGGCCGTCTCCGCCGCCCTCGCCGATGCGGCCCAGGAGGGGCTGGACGTCGGCTCCCCGGACGTGTGGAACACCATCCTGGAGGTGTCCAATGGCTGACCCCACCGGCTTCCTCAAGTACCGCGAGCGGGAGCTGCCGGCCCGCCGTCCGGTGCCGGTCCGCATCCTCGACTTCCACGAGGTCTACGAGCGCCGCCAGGCCGACGCCGCCGCCCTCACCCGGCAGGCCGGCCGCTGCATGGACTGCGGCGTGCCGTTCTGCCACGCCGGGTGCCCGCTGGGCAACCTCATCCCGGAGTGGAACGAGCTCACCCGGCGGGGGGACTGGGACGCGGCGATCGGCCGGCTCCACGCCACGAACAACTTCCCGGAGTGGACCGGACGGCTGTGTCCCGCGCCCTGCGAGAGCGCCTGCGTGCTGGGTATCAACCAGCCCGCGGTGACCATCAAGCACATCGAGCAGTCCATCGCGGACACCGCGTGGGACCTGGGGCTCGTCACCCCGCAGGTCCCCGACCGGCAGACCGGGCGGACGGTGGCCGTCGTCGGCTCCGGTCCCGCCGGCCTGGCCGCCGCACAACAGCTGAGCCGTGCGGGGCACACCGTCGCGGTGCTCGAGCGCGACGACCGCATCGGCGGCTTGCTCACCTACGGCATCCCCGACTTCAAGATGGAGAAGCACCAGGTGACCCGGCGGCTGGCGCAGATGGAGGCCGAGGGGACGATCTTCCGCACCGGCGTCGACGTCGGGACGGACGTGACCGGGGAGGAGCTGCGGGAGCGGTACGACGCCGTCGTCCTCGCCCTCGGTGCCACCGTCCCGCGGGAGGTCCCGGTGCCGGGTCGCGACCTCGACGGGATCCACCTCGCGATGGACTACCTCGTGCAGTCCAACCGCGCCGTCGCCGGTGACCCGGTCGCCGACCAGGTCCTGGCGTCCGGGAAGGACGTCGTCATCATCGGGGGCGGTGACACCGGCTCCGACTGCTTCGGCACCGCCAAGCGGCAGGGCGCCCGCTCGGTGACGCAGATCGACATCAACCTCCGCCGCAGCGAGGAGCGCACACCGGACGAGCCGTGGCCGATGGACGCCCGCGTCTTCGCGATCTCCACCTCCCACGAGGAGGGGGGCGAGCGGGTCTTCGGCACCGGCACCCTGGAGTTCCTCTCCGACGGGTCGACCGGCCCGGGGCGGGTCAGCCACGTGCGGGTGGTCGAGGTCGTGCGCAACCCGGACCGCACGGCCACACCGGTCCCCGGGACCGAACGGGTGCTGCCCGCCCAGCTGGTCCTCATCGCCATCGGGTTCGACGGGGTCCCCCGCGACGGCCTCGTCCCCCAGCTCGGGGTCGAGGTCGACGCGCGCGGGCGGATCGTCCACGACGAGATGTTTGCCACCTCCGTCCCCGGCGTGTTCGTCGCCGGGGACGCGGCGCGGGGGCAGTCCCTCATCGTCTGGGCGATCGCCGAGGGACGCGCCTGCGCGGCCGCGGTGGACGAGTTCCTCGGCGGTGACTCGGGTCTCCCCGTCCCCGTCACCGGCGCGAGCGCTCCGATCGGCGCCGACATCACCCCCGCGGCCCGCTCGTGACGCCCCCTGTCCGCAGGGCTGACGTCCCGGTCGTGCGCACCCCGCCGAGCGCTAGGCTGGCCCCCATGCGTAGAGCGAAGATCGTGTGCACCATCGGGCCCGCTACCGAGTCCGCCGACCAGATCCAAGCACTCGTGGACGCCGGCATGGACGTGGCCCGGATCAACCGGAGCCACGGGTCCGCCGCGGAGCACGAGGCCGTCTACCACCGCGTCCGGGCTGCGGCCCAGGCCTCCGGCCGGGCGGTCGCGGTGCTCGTCGACCTGCAGGGTCCCAAGATCCGGCTGGGCCGCTTCGCCGAGGGGGAGGTCGAGCTCACCGAGGGCCAGACCTTCACCATCACCACCGAGGACGTCCCGGGCACGGCGGAGATCGCCTCGACCACGTACGCCGGTCTGCCCGGGGACTGCAAGCCGGGCGACCGGATCCTCATCGACGACGGCCGGGTCGCGGTCCGCATCCTCGAGGTCGACGGCCCCCGCGTCGTCACCCGGGTCGAGGTGCCCGGTCCCGTCTCGAACAACAAGGGCCTCAACCTGCCGGGGGTGGCCGTCAGCGTCCCGGCCCTGTCGGAGAAGGACAAGGAGGACCTGCGGTGGGCGGTCCGGCTCGGTGCCGACGTCATCGCACTGTCCTTCGTCCGGTCCGCCGCCGACATCGAGGACGTCCACGCGATCATGGACGACGAGGGTCGTCGCGTCCCGGTCATCGCGAAGATCGAGAAGCCGCAGGCGGTGGACAACCTCGTCGAGATCGTCGGGGCGTTCGACGGCATCATGGTCGCCCGCGGCGACCTCGGCGTCGAGCTCCCCCTCGAGGAGGTGCCGATCGTCCAGAAGCGGGCGGTCGAGCTCGCCCGGCGCAACGCCAAGCCGGTCATCGTCGCCACCCAGGTGCTCGACTCGATGATCGGCAACCCCCGCCCCACCCGGGCGGAGGTGTCCGACTGCGCGAACGCCATCCTCGACGGTGCCGACGCGGTCATGCTCTCCGGGGAGACGTCCGTGGGCCAGTTCCCCATCGAGGCCGTCCGCACGATGGCCCGGATCGTGGAGAACACCGAGGAGCAGGGCGGGGAGCGGATCGCCCCGCTCGGCACTACCCCGCACACCCGGGGCGGGGTCATCACCCGGGCGGCTGCCGACATCGGCGAGCTGCTCGGGGTGAAGTACCTCGTCACCTTCACCCAGTCGGGTGACTCCGCACGCCGGATGTCCCGCCTGCGCTCGAAGATCCCGCTGCTCGCCTTCACGCCGCTGAGCTCGACCCGGAACGTCCTCGCGCTCACCTGGGGGGTGCAGACCTACGAGGTTCCGGAGGTCGCGCACACCGACGACATGGTGTCCCAGGTGGACAAGGTGCTCGGCAGCTCCGGGCTGGCCGAGGACGGCGACCGCGTCGTCATCGTCGCCGGCATGCCGCCCGGCCAGGTCGGCAGCACGAACTCGATCCGGGTGCACCGGGTCGGCGAACTGCCTCCCCGCTGAGCGGTCACCCGACGCCACGACAGGCGCAGGCGGTAGGGACACCGCCGACGGCGGTCCGCCCGGCGAGCAGCTCGGGCGGACCGCCGCCTGCTCCCACCGCCAGGACGAGCCCCGGCGCGTGGGAGCGGCGTGGTGGCGAGCTGGAGTCGCGTCAGGCGTCCGGGGGCGGTGCGTCGATGGCACCGGCGATCCGGCGCTCGAAGGCGTCGGTGGTGGCTGTCGGGAGCACGACGAGCCCCTCGAGCTCGCGC
>DAHVRG010000204.1 GCA_027322565.1 Georgenia sp. | reverse complement strand
CCCGGCGCTCGGGTAACTGCGGGTTTCGCCGTCGCACGGCCATGCGGCACAGTGAGCACGACAGGCGACGAGTGAGGAGAGGAACTCAGATGGACGTCGGGATCGTCATGGGCTCGGACTCCGACTGGCCGGTCATGGAGGCGGCCGCCGACGCGCTGGAGGAGCTCGGTGTCGAGCACGAGGTCGACGTCGTCTCCGCGCACCGGATGCCGGAGGACATGATCGCCTACGGCAAGAACGCCGCCGACCGTGGCCTGCGGGTGATCATCGCCGGCGCCGGGGGAGCCGCGCACCTGCCCGGCATGCTCGCCTCGGTCACGCCGCTGCCGGTCATCGGGGTGCCGGTGCCGCTCCAGCACCTCGACGGGATGGACTCCCTGCTGTCGATCGTCCAGATGCCTTCGGGCGTGCCGGTGGCGACCGTCTCGGTCGGGGGCGCGCGCAACGCCGGCCTTCTCGCCGCGCGGATCCTGGCCGCCGGGACGTCGGAGGCCGACCTACAGCTGCGTCAGCGGATGGTCGAGCTCCAGCAGGACCTGCGCACGCAGGCGCAGGAGAAGGGCGCCCGGCTGCGCGCCGCCCGCCGCCACACCACCGGTTTCTCGGCCTGAGGCCCGGTCAGCCGATCCGACGGGGCCCCGCCTGCCACGCCTCCCAGGCGCTGGCGATGATCTCGGGCAGCCCGTTCGCGGCGCGCCAGCCGAGCACCTCGGCGATCCGGTCCGCGGAGGCGACCAGCCGCGGCGGGTCACCCGCGCGCCGCTCGGCGACGTCGGCGGTGACGTCCAGCCCGGACACCCGGCCGATCTCCTCGATGACCTCCCGCACCGAGGCGCCCTGCCCCGTGCCGACGTTGAACACCGAGGCGGGGCGCTCGTCCCGGTCGAGGTGGTCGAGGGCGGCGAGGTGGGCGTGCGCGAGGTCGAGGACGTGGATGTAGTCGCGCACGCAGGTGCCGTCCGGGGTGGGGTAGTCGTCACCGAAGATCGTCGGTCGCTCGCCCCGGGCGAGCCGGTCCAGGACCATCGGCACGAGGTTGAGGATCGCGGGGTCCCCGAGCTCCGGCCAGCCCGCACCCGCGACGTTGAAGTACCGCAGGCTCGCCGCGCGCAGCCCCCAGGCGCGCTGGGCGTCGGCGATGAGCCACTCACCGACGAGCTTCGTCTCGCCGTAGGGGTTGATCGGCCGGGGCGGGGTGTCCTCCGTGACGAGCTCGACGTCCGGCATCCCGTACACCGCGGCCGAGGAGGAGAAGATGAGCCGGTCCGCACCGACCGCCTCCATCGCGGCGACGACGTTCGCCAGGCCGGTGACGTTCTGCTGGTAGTACCAGGCCGGGCGCTGCACCGACTCCCCGACCTGCTTGCGGGCCGCGAAGTGGACGACCCCGGTGACGCCCCGCTCGCGCATCACCCGCTCGAGGCGCTCCTGCGCGTCCCCCGCCGCGACGTCGAGCTCGACGACGGTCGCGTCCCCGACCCGGTCCGCCCGACCCGTGGAGAGGTCGTCGACGACGACGACGTCCTCGCCGCGCTCCTGCAACAGCCGCACGACGTGCGCCCCGATGTACCCGGCGCCGCCGGTGACGATGATGCTCATCGGCCCAGGCTATCGGGGCCCGCAGCGCCCGCGGTCGGCGCTCCCGAGGACGGGACGTTATCAAATCGTGATACTCGGGTCGCGGCCCGGCTGGACCGTGGTTAGCGTCGAGCGGTGGCCGAACAGACCCTCACGGGTGCACCCGACCGGCGCGCGGCCCACGAGGTGGCGCGTCCGTCGGTACCCACACCTCACCGCCCCGCGGGTCGACCCCGCCTCTACGGCGTCGACGGGCTGCGCTTCCTCGCGGCTGTCGGCGTCATGCTGTACCACTACGTCGCCCGCGAGCACTCCTCGTGGGGCGAGCAGCTTCCGGTCGACGTCTTCCCCGAGCTCGGGCGCAGCGTGCTCTACGCCGCGCTCGGCCCGGAGCTGTTCTTCGTCATCTCCGGGTTCGTCATCCTCATGACGGCGTGGGGGAAGGACGTGCCGTACGTCGTCGCGTCCCGGGCGGCCCGGCTCTACCCGTCCTACTGGGTGGCGGTGGTCGCGACCAGCGTGCTGCTCCTGTGGGTGTGGCCCGACGGCAAGGACGTCACCGTCTCCCAGGCGGTGGTCAACCTGTCGATGGTCCAGGCGCTGTTCGAGGTACCCAACGTCGACGGCGTGTACAGGACGCTGTGGACCGAGCTGCGGTTCTACCTCCTCATCCTCGTCCTCGTCGCCGTGGGCGTCACCCGACGGCGGATCCTCGCCTTCTGCGCGCTGTGGCCGCTCGCCGCCGTGGCCGTCGCCGAGGCGGGCCTGGAGTACCCGGCGATGTTCCTCATCTCCGGCTACGCTCCGCTCTTCGCCGGCGGGATGCTGCTTTACCTCATCTACCGCGACGGGCACGCGTGGCTGCCGTGGCTGCTGGTCGCGGGGAACCTCGTGCTCGCCCAGCGTGAGGTCGTCGCCGCCCAGCTCGAGTCGCTGGCCCGGAACACCGCCTACGAGCCCTCGGCGGTGGCGCTCACCGTCGGGGTGGTCGGGTGCTTCGCCGCCGTCGCCGCGATGACGCTGACGCCGCTGCGGAACCTGCGCTGGGCCTGGCTCGCTCGGCTCGGGATGCTCACCTACCCGCTCTACCTCACCCACGAGCACTGGGGCTGGTGGCTCATCCAGCTCCTCTACCCGCACCTGGGCCGGTGGCCTACGCTCCTCATCACCTGTGCCGTCGCGTTCGCGGCGGCGTGGGTGCTGTACCACGGGTTCGAGAAGCACGTCGGTCCGCGGATGCGGCGCTCGATCGAGCGCGGCCTGCGCCGGCGGAATGTCCCGGCGAGGAGAGGAGTTGCCCCGGCATGAGCCACACCAACGACCCCGCCGTCATCGAGCGACTCCTCACCACGCCGGGCCGCTGGGCCATCGTCGGCCTGTCGAACAACCGGGCCCGGACGGCCTACGACATCGCCGCCTACGTCCAGGAGCTCGGGATGGAGATCGTCCCGGTCCACCCGAAGGCCGAGACGGTCCACGGCGCCCAGGGCTACGCGAGGCTGGCCGACGTCCCGGGCAAGATCGACGTCGTCGACGTCTTCGTCAACTCCTCGCTCGCCGGCGCGGTGGTCGACGAGGCGATGGCCGTCGGCGCGAAGGCGGTCTGGCTGCAGCTCGGTGTCATCGACGAGGCGGCCGCCGAACGTGCCCGGGCCGCCGGGCTCGCCGTCGTCATGGACACCTGCCCGGCGATCGAGGCGCCCCGCATCGGTCTGGCCTGAGCCGGGGGTTTGGAGCGCGCCGGCCCGCCGCCCCGGGGCTGCGTCGGAAACTGAGCTCTCGGCGGGAAGTGGGCTCTCGCTGGGAAGTGCGCTGTCGGCGGGAAGTGGGCTGTCGCCGGGAGGTGGGCTGTCG
>DAHVRG010000136.1 GCA_027322565.1 Georgenia sp. | reverse complement strand
TTCTTCGTCGAGCCGGGCACCGACGCGGAGTGGCACCAGTACTGGATCGACAACCGCAAGGCCTGGTACACCGACCTGGGGATCCAGGAGGAGAACCTGCGGCTGCGGGAGCACTCCGCCGACGAGCTGTCCCACTACTCGAGCCGCACCGTGGACATCGAGTACCGGTTCGGCTTCCAGGGCAGCGAGTGGGGCGAGCTCGAGGGCATCGCCAACCGCACCGACTTCGACCTCAAGACCCACACCGAGCACTCCGGGCAGGACCTGTCCTACTTCGACCAGACGAAGAACGAGCGCTGGGTGCCCTACGTCATCGAGCCCTCGGCGGGCCTCACCCGCTCGCTCATGGCCTTCCTCGTCGACGCGTACAGCGAGGACGAGGCGCCCAACGCCAAGGGCGGCGTCGACAAGCGCACCGTGCTGCGCCTCGACCCGCGCCTCGCACCGGTCAAGGCCGCCGTGCTCCCGCTGTCGCGCAACGAGAAGCTCTCCCCGGTGGCACGGGAGCTCGCGGCGGACCTGCGCAAGAGCTGGAACGTGGAGTTCGACGACGCCGGTGCGGTGGGCCGGCGCTACCGCCGGCAGGACGAGATCGGCACGCCGTTCTGCGTCACCGTCGACTTCGACACCCTCGAGGACCAGGCCGTCACCGTCCGTGACCGCGACACGATGACCCAGGAGCGCGTCGCGCTCAGCCAGGTCGAGGGCTACCTCGCCCAGCGCCTCGTCGGCGCCTGAGCCACTGCCGCCGCGGCGGGCCTCTCCGGCCCGTCGCGGCGGGCACCCGGCGGCACTACTGGAAGTAGCGCTGGAGCTCGGCGTAGGAGGCGGCGCCGTCGAGGAATCCGAGCGTGCCGGTCTCGAGCAGCTCGCGGCCCGCCCGCTCGACGACGCTGAGCGCCGCCCGGGCCACGCTCCCGCCCACGCTCACCCGCTTGACGCCGAGCGAGAACAGCGTCGGGGCGTCGGTCGTGCTCGCCAGCCCGGCCACGACGTTGAGCGGGCCGGGGACCTCTGCGGCGAGCCGCCGGATCGTCTCCTCCTCCACGACGCCCGGCACGAAGACGCAGTCGGCCCCGGCCGCGACGAAGCGGGTGGCCCGGTCGACCGTCTCGGCGAAGACGTCTCCCGCGGTGCCGACGAGGTAGGTGTCGGTCCGCGCGTTGAGCACGAAGGACCCGCGCGGCGCCGCGGCCCGGGCGGCCGCCACGCGGTCGACGGCCTCCTCTACGGCGAGGAGCTCGCCGTCCCGCGCGTCCTCGAGGTTGCCGCCGACCACCCCGACCTCCAGCGCCAGGGCCACCGTGTCCGCGACGTCGCGGGCGGTGGCGCCATAACCCGCCTCGAGGTCCGCGCTCACCGGAACGCTCACCATCTCGACGACGCGGGCGACGTGCTCGAGCATCGTGTCGCGGTCCAGCGCCTCGCCGTCCGGGAGACCGCAGGTCCAGGCGATGCCCGCGCTGGTCGTCGCGAGGGCGGGGAAGCCGACCTGCTCGAGGATGCGCGCGGAGCCCGCGTCCCAGGCGTTGGGCAGGACGAAGCCGGGACCGTGGTGCAGGGCGAGGAGCCGGACGGCCTTGCCGGGCCGGGGAGTGACGTCCGCGGTCCCGTACGGTTGGGTGGTCACGGTCGCACCGTACTGGCCCGGCCCGCCCGGGGACACCCCCGGCCGCCCGCGCGCCACGAGTCGAAGGAGATGTCCGTTGCAGATCACCCTGGACGGGAAGAGCCCCGTCGTCCCCGAGAGTGCCTGGACCGCGCCGGGAGTGGTCCTCGTCGGCGACGTCGACCTCGGCGAGGAGGCGAGCGTCTGGTACGGCGCGGTGCTCAGGGCCGACGGCGACGCCATCCGGATCGGGCCGCGCAGCAACCTCCAGGACGGCGTCGTCGTCCATGTCGACTCCGGCTTCCCGGTGCACGTGGGCGCCGGCGTCTCCGTCGGCCACGGGGCGGTTCTCCACGGCTGCACCGTCGCGGACGACGTCCTCGTCGGGATGGGCGCGACGATCCTCAACGGGGCCCGCGTCGGCGCCGGGTCGCTCATCGCCGCGGGGGCGCTCGTCCCGGAGAACGCCGACATCCCGCCGGGCAGCCTCGTCGCCGGTGTCCCGGGCAAGGTGCGCCGGCAGCTCACCGACGAGGAGATCGAGCACATCCGGACGAATGCCGCCACCTACCTCGACCTGGCCCGCCGGCACGCGGGAGCCACCGCCGCGGCCGGCGGCACCCGCTGAGCCCGGCCGCGGCCCGGGCGCCGTGGCGGCCCGCCCTCCGGGGTGTCGTGCGACGGTGGCGAGGTGGAGCCGGTTAGGTTCCTCCCGATGGCCCACACCCACGTCCTTGGCGACGCGCCCACCGCCGCGCTGCCGCCGTCCCAGGCGCGCCGCGCCCGCACGCTGCTCACCCTCCTCGTCCTCCCGCTCCTGCTTGCGACCCTCGCCGGGCTGGCGTGGCTGTGGCCCTCAGGGGAGTCCCCGGTCGGCTCCGTGCCCCTGCTGGCGGAGGGGATGTCGATCGAGACCGCGCAGATCGTCGAGGTCACCGGCACCCCGGGTGAGGAGGTGCGCGCCGAGCTGCTCACCGGCGTCGGCGAGGGCCAGGTGATCCCCGTCCAGGTGCCGCCCGAGGTGCTCGACAACGGCGCGGAGGTGGGGGACCGGGTCCGCCTGCTCTTCAGCCCGACCGCGCTGGCGTCCGGGGTGCCCTACGTGTTCTGGGACTTCGAGCGCACGGCGCCGGTGGCGTGGCTCGCGGTGATCTACGCCGTCGTCGTCCTCCTCGTCGCCCGGTGGCGGGGCCTGGCCGCCATGGCGGGGCTCGCGGCGTCGCTCGTCGTCGTCGTCCTCTTCGCCCTTCCCGCGCTCATGACGGGCGCCCCGCCGCTGCTCGTCGCGCTCGTCGGCGGCAGCGCGATGATGTTCTTCTCCGTCTACCTCGCCCACGGGGTGTCCGTCCGGACGACGACGGCCCTGCTCGGCACGTTCATCGGGCTGGCGGTGACGACCGGCCTGGCGACGTGGGGGACCCGCGCCGCCAACCTCACCGGCTCGACGTCGGACACCTCGCTCATGCTCCAGGGCAACTTCCCGGGGCTGCGGCTGCAGGACCTCCTGCTGTGCGGCATCGTCATCGCCGGCCTCGGGGCGCTCAACGACGTGACGATCACGCAGGCGTCGGCCGTGTGGGAGCTCCATGCCGCGGACCGGAGCATGCCGCGCCGGCGGCTGTGGATCGGTGGGATGCGCATCGGCCGTGACCACATCGCCTCGACCGTCTACACCCTGGCCTTCGCCTACGTCGGCACCGCGCTGCCGGTGCTCCTCATGGCGGCGTCCTACGACCGCGGCCTCGTCGACACGCTGATGGCGGGGGAGATCGCCGAGGAGGTCGTGCGCACCCTCGTCTCCTCGATCGGGCTCGTCCTGGCGATCCCGGCGACGACGGCGATCGCCGCCGCGCTCGTCCGCCCGCCCGCCGCCCGCTGATCTGCCGCCCGCCCGCCGGCAGCCCGCCCGCCCGCCGGCCGTAGATTCGCCCTTGTCGGTCATCGGACGCCCCTGCCAGCACCCTGGATCGAGCGGAAGGGGCGACCCGAGCGACGCCACCGATGGGCGGGCGTGAGCGGGGCCACGGTGACGGGCCGCGGCCGCCGGGTGAGAATGGCACGGTGAGTGCGTTGCAGATCGGCCCGGTCACGGTGGGCACCCCGGTGGTGCTGGCGCCGATGGCCGGCGTGACCAACCCACCCTTCCGGAAGCTGTGCCGGGAGGCCGGCCTGGCCGCCCTCGACGCCGACGCACGCGTCTCGCTCCGGCCCGGGACGCACGCCCCGGCGGGCCTCTACGTCACCGAGATGGTGACCTCCCGGGCGCTGGTCGAGCGCACACCGGAGACAATGCGCATGGTCCAGGCCGACCCGGAGGAGCCGGTCCGCTCCGTCCAGCTCTACGGGGTCGACCCGGCGACCGTCGCGGCCGCGGTGCGCCTCCTCGTCGAGGAGGACCGCGCCGACCACGTCGACCTCAACTTCGGCTGCCCGGTCCCGAAGGTCACGCGCAAGGGCGGCGGAGCGGCGCTGCCGTGGAAGCGTGACCTCTTCCAGGCCATCGTCACCGGCGCTGTCGACGCCGCCCGGGCCGCCTCCCGGCAGCGGGACCACGAGGTGCCGGTGACGGTGAAGATGCGCATGGGGATCGACGACGACCACCTCACCTACCTCGACGCCGGTCGCATCGCGGAGGACGCCGGGGTGGCCGCCGTGGCGCTACACGCCCGCACCGCGGCCCAGCACTACTCCGGTGAGGCCCGCTGGGAGACCATCGCCCGGCTCAAGGAGACCGTCCGCTCCGTGCCCGTCCTCGGCAACGGGGACATCTGGTCGGCAGAGGACGCGCTGGCGATGGTCGAGCAGACGGGGTGCGACGGCGTCGTCGTCGGCCGCGGCTGCCAGGGCCGGCCGTGGCTCTTCACCGACCTCGTCGCCGGGTTCACCGGCTCCTCGCTGCGGGTGCGACCCGGGCTGGCCGAGGTCGCCGCGACGGTCCGCCGGCACGCCGAGCTCATGGTCGAGTACTTCGGCAACGAGCACAAGGCGCTGCGCGAGCTGCGCAAGCACAAGA